>USGC01000069.1 GCA_900554095.1 uncultured bacterium | reverse complement strand
AGAAAATACAGCAAATTCTTTTTAATCTGCTTAGCAATGCTATAAAATTCACGCCTGAAAACGGCAGTATATGCGTTAAAGCAAGAAAATTAAATAAGTATTGCGAAATAACTGTAAAGGATTCAGGCTGCGGCATTGCAAAAGAAAATCAAAAACGTATATTTAAAAAATTTGAACAAATTAATCAATTTGAAAATTCGACAGGTCTTGGGCTTGCAATAACAAAAAAGCTTGTCAAAATGCATAACGGTAAAATCAACGTTATAAGTGAAATTGGAAAAGGCTCTGAATTTATTGTTAAAATTCCTGTTTGTGACAGCTAAAGGGTTGAGTTTATGACTAAAATAATGTATAATAAATATATAAAAAAATATTTGGAGGAGTTATGGCATCAATTAAAGACGCACTGGAAGAATCTATTAACGAAAGAGGCGCACTTTTAAAATACATTATTTATGCAATACCGCTATATTTTGCATTTCAGGCCTATACTGGCCCTGCAAAATTCGGATCTCTTGCTATTACGTTATACGCAGTGAGCGGATTAATCCTATTAGGTTTCATGACGCGATGCGCGAATAATGTTATGAATTACCGAGACAATATTTTACCTACTTATAATTTTATATCTTTAATTTGGGATTCTCTAAAAGCAACACTTGCAATCGGCCCTTGGTGTGCGCTTAATATATATATTGCAAACTATCTGATGACCAATTTTATACCCAAAATAGCAGTACCTTGGATAGCCTCATCCGCAACATATATTACTTATGGAATATGTTATTCAATAGTGTTAACAGCGTTCATGCTCTACGCTAAAAGTCAAAAAATTACAGATGCTTACAACCTGAAAATAATATCAGATTCTTGTATTGACATTTTAATACAAGTTATTTGGATGTCCTTGCAGCTTGCTCTTTTAAACGCAATAATCATTGGAACTGTAACTTATTTATTCTGGCTGTTTTTAGGCCTGCAAAACCCGATATTAATTTTTATCTGGGCAATGACAGCTCTTTTAAATGCAGCTATTACAGGCAATTATCTGGGACAGTTGAATTACGAAGCACTTCATCATGACGCAGAATAGATGATAAAAAAATTCCGGTAAATAAACCGGAATTTTTTTAATTTAACATTTCTCTAAGTTTTTTTAACTTATCACGTATTTCGGCTGCCCTTTCAAAATCAAGTATCTTGGCTGCTTTATGCATGTCTTTTTCAAGTTTATCAATAAGTTTAGGCAAATCTTTCTTGTCTATACCCATGTCGACCATTTCTTCTGCAACGATGTCTTCCAGGTCTCTGTAACTTGCAACAAGCGAAAGAAGATTATTTTCAATTGGCTTTTTAATTGTTTGAGGTACAATACCGTATTTTTTATTGAAATTCATTTGAATTTCACGGCGTCGGTTAGTTTCATCAATAGCTTTTTTCATAGAATCAGTCATTCTATCAGCATACATAATAACTTCACCACAGGCATTACGGGCCGCACGCCCAATCGTTTGGATTAAACTTGTTTCTGAGCGCAAAAAGCCTTCTTTATCAGCATCCATAATCGCCACAAGTGAAACTTCAGGAATATCCAAACCTTCGCGCAGCAGGTTAACCCCAATAAGAACATCAAATTCACCCAGCCTCAAATCGCGAAGAATTTCCACGCGCTCAAGAGACTGAATTTCACTGTGAAGATACCTTACACGGATACCTTCCTGAATAAAAAAGTCGCATAAATCTTCTGCCATTTTTTTAGTTAAGGTTGTAATTAAAACGCGCTCGTTTTTATCTGTACGTTTTTTAATCTCATTTTTCAAATCATTAATTTGTGTATCGATAGGTCTGACAGAAATCTTGGGATCCACAAGGCCTGTCGGACGGATGATTTGTTCAACGAGTTGAGCAGATGTTTGTCTTTCAAATTCCCCCGGAGTTGCGGAAATATATATTTTTTGGCCGACTTTAGAGAAAAATTCCTCATTTGTCAAAGGCCTGTTATCTTTTGCACAAGGCAGACGAAAACCGTATTCAATTAAGGTATCTTTTCTTGCCGCATCGCCGTGAGACATGCCTTTAATTTGCGGCAGTGTAACGTGAGATTCGTCAACGACTGTTAGGAAATCACCTTGAAAATAGTCAAGCAGAGTTGCAGGAGCACTTCCCGGAGGGCGACGCTCAATTATTCTTGAATAGTTTTCGATACCTGAACAGTAGCCCATCTCTTTAATCATTTCTAAGTCATATTTGACACGCTGTTCAAGTCTTTGTGCTTCAATAAGCTTGTTTTCTGATTTAAGCTGTGCAAGCCTGACAGCCAATTCTTGACGGATTAAATCAAGGGTTTCCTCAGAATTTTCATCATACGAAAGATAGTGAACCGCAGGATAAATTACAACTTTATCAGGAGTTTCAAGAATTTCGCCTGAAACATTATCAATTCTCACAATCTTTTCTATCTCATCACCAAAAAAGTAAATGCGCGTAATAATTTTCTCATAAGCCGGCATAATTTCAACAATATCGCCTCTTGCACGGAAAGTAGATCGTTCCAGAACCAGGTCGTTACGGGTATATTGAACACTTACAAGGTGTCGCAGCAAGTCGTCTCTTGCTATTTCATCGCCGACATTAAGCTCAACAGAACCGCGAAAATAGTTTTCCGGTAATCCCAAACCATAAATACAACTTACAGAGGCAATAATTATTACATCATTGCGCTCATAAAGGCTTCGTGTTGAATTATGGCGAAGCCGGTCAATTTCTTCGTTTATAGAGGCCGACTTTTCTATGTAAGTGTCAGTTCGCGGGATATAAGCTTCAGGCTGGTAGTAATCATAATAACTTATGAAATACTCAACAGCATTATCTGGAAAAAGTTCTTTAAATTCATTATATAGCTGCGCCGCAAGGGTTTTGTTGTGCGCAATAATAAGTGTCGGTTTTTGAATTTTTTCTATAACATTTGCTATAGTAAAAGTCTTGCCGGAACCGGTTATACCAAGAAGTGTCTGGGTATCAGCTCCTTCAAGAAGCCCCTTTGTTAGAGCTTCTATTGCTTTTGGCTGGTCTCCCGCCGGTGAATATTTAGAATTTATTTTGAACTTTCTTTCCATAACAGTATTTTATTACAAATTCTATACAAATTCCATAGCAAAAAAGTTTATGTTTGCGTATTGTATAATAAGCTTGGAGTGTAACAAAGAAGTAATCATGCCAGCAGCAGTCCAAAAAGTTACAAACTTAAACACAGCAAAACCTGCCCCAAAAGAAAAAGAGAAGAAAAAATATTCAGATCCTCTTAATAATTGGGGACTAAGAGCCATGTCTTATACAAATGAAATCGGGACAACCGTTTACGAGATTGCACCAAAAGTAACATTTGCCCTATGGATTCCAACGTTTATGTATCTTGGGGCTGATATTTATGACAAATACAAAAACGACAAAAATCATTACGCACCAAGCGCAAAAAGAGGTGTAGAAAACGCGATTTCACAAGGAATTTCTTCTTTTTTGCTCCCTACACTCGCTATTTTAATAGGTCAAAAATCCGCTTCTCCTATTGGAGTCTTATTTAAAGACAAGCTTACGATTAATGCAAAAGATACTTTAATCAGACATTCCAAAGATGTTATAGACCAAGCTATCAGCGAAAGATTTGACAATAAAGACAAGTTTAAAGAAATGCTTAAAAATTCTTTAGAGAATAAAATACAAGCCAGAAAAAGAGAAAAGCATACTTATAACATTTTCAACAGGATTCACAAGTCGCTGCGCGGAGACTACTCCATAACCACCGCCGATAAATCACGCTTAAATACTTATGCGGGCAAACTAGCCGATGATTTATTTGAAATTAAGTCGGCTCTTTTGCAAGGCAAAAAACCTTCAAAGATTTCAAATCGAATTTTTAAAAGATACCTTGAAACAACGCCTATAATGAAAAAAATGTACGGTGATGATTATACAAATCAGGCTTTAAAAACCGCAATGAAAGATTATTTAAATTCACTTATTGTAAAAAACAAACTGACTAAAACCCTTGGCGGTTTAATATCTTTGATATTGCTGATTAAGCCTATAGATATTTTTGTGGATAAGATTATAATGCCCAAATACATTGAACCCGGCATTGATATCGTTAGCGAAAAATTAGCTGAAAGCAACAAAATGAGACTTCACGTAAAATCCTTTAACGATTATCACCCTAAGAAAGCTTTAAACGGGAACGAAAAGAAATATGAGATTTACTTAAAGTTTCTTGGCTTTTTACAGAAGGGACCTCAGGTAAATCAAGAACATAACAGCCATCCTCAAGTTTTAAAATCTCATTCAGCACAAAAGAAGACGATTTAGTTGAAGTAATCTCCATAATTGACCCCAAACGATAAGTGCCGTCTGAAAGTTTTTCAATATGTATTATGTAATCAAACAGTGAGGCAAACTTTGCTTTTGCTTGTTTTTCGGTTGTTTTTTGTGTGAATTGAGTCTGCATAACGTATTTCATAACCGCATTAGTAATCGATGAAGAACGCACTGTTGTAATTACCCCCTTCAATCCCTGAGGTATAAATTCATAAAATGCGCCTGATAGAATAGTTTCATTCATATCGGAAACAATATAATCAGGCTCCAGTTTTACTGCGGCAGAAAGCAAGTTGTCAAACTCATCTTTTGTATACCCTTGCACTCCGAATGACAACATATTCTCAGATATACTACTCGAATAACCAGAATACTCATCTAGCAAAACAATTCTTTTATCTTTATTAATTGAATTTATAAAGACATTAAGGAAAGCGCTTTTACCGGTGTTAACATTGCCGGATATAATTATATTTTTCTTTTCCTCAAGTATATGATAAAGAAAATCTTCAATATTTTTTGTCAGAACGCATTTTTTAGTTAAATCCGAAAACTTATCAGATATCTTGTTAACTTTCCGGATTATAATTGTCTTGCTACAATCCGAATTGGAAACAACTGTTATAAACAAATCATTTATACATTCATTAACAATTGGAGAAGATTTGTCAAAACGCTTAGTGATAGCCTCTTTTAGTTCTTTATTAAGAACAGAGCCGGAATTTTCAATAATACTATTGTTCTTTTGCAGTAATATTTCATTAGACGGTTTTACAATAACAGCTATTACATCTTTTTTAGCTATGTAATAGTCTAAAATTCCGTAACCTTTCATTGAAGCCAGAAAATCATCAATTATTTTCTGCTTGTATTGTTCTGTTAGGTTTATATCTTTATATTCAGTGTTTATTTTCTTCTCAAGGAAATTTTTGATAAGCTGCTTTTGTTCGTCTCTGCTGTAATCGTACCAGACAGGAATTGTCGAAATCTTTTCAAACAGGGATTTAATCACAAAGTCTTCAAAAGGAACAATACCAGAATTAGTAGACTGAGGTTGTTCAAATTTTTTAAAGCGGTCTTGAAGTGTCAATTTTCACCTCTCAATAGATTATTAAAGTTATCAGCAGCAGATGATGAATACTTTTTAATAAGCTTATTTCTGTAAACCATATCAGAAACCGAAATAGCTAATTCTCGGTAACTTTGTGCAACATTAGATGAAGGATTTACCTCAGATACAGGTACGCCTTTATTAATTGCAGACATCATGGTGAAATAGTTATTCGGAATTTTCCAATATACTTTTCTTTCCAAAAGGTTTTCAACGTCTTCTATTTTAATTTCATCATTTTCCATAAAGCGGTTAACAATAATTTGAGTTTTTTCTTCTTCATAACCGAGTTTTTCAAACAGGTCAAGAATTCTCTGGCAATTCCGCAAGGCAGGAAGGTTTACTATTGAAATTAAAAATACTAAATCGGAATTATCAAGCGCTGTAACCGTTTTGCTGTCAAAAGACGCATCAGTATCAATAACCACATACGAAAAGGTATTTCTGAGAATATCCAAAAGCTTTGCAACTTGTCGCTGCGTAACAATTTCAGCCTGCTTAAAGTACGGCGGATCTGCAAGTACATATAAACTTGTGTCTTTATACTTTTCAAGCGTATTTAACAAAAAGCCGCTGTTTACTTTATCTAGATTTGATAGCATGTAAGATATATTAAAGGCAGGTTTTAGGTCTAAAAAAGTCGTTATGTCGCCGAATTGGAAATTTAAATCAACCAAAGCAACATTTTCTTTTGTAATATTGGCAAGTTCCAGGGCTAAATTTGAGGCTACAGAGGTTTTTCCAATACCGCCTTTGTTGGAAAAAACTGAAATTACTCGGCATTTATTAAGCGGCTTTTGCTGGTTGTTTAATTGGCAGCCGACGCGTTTTAATACATCAAAAAATTCGCTTTTTATAACAGGAGAAGATAAAAATTCTTTTGCCCCCGCACGCATAACTTTTATAATCAATTCAACTGTAGGGTTATCAGAAATAACAACAATTTTACAGTTGGGGCAGTCTACGGCAGTACGTTCTATGAATTCAAAAAACTTAGAAGAATTTGTAGACAAATCAACAATAAGAAGCGACTTTGGAAGAGATGAAAGCGTATTAAAAATTTCAGATAAATCAAAGAAATCCGCTAAATAGTTATAATTACCGAATTCATCAAGATAAAGCTTCAAAACATCTCTGGTTTGCCGGCTTTCAGATAAAATAATTGTTGAAATATTTTCACTCATAATAATCCCTATAAAAATCATAGCATATTAAAGCATTTTGGGCAACCGGCACTTGCCTTCTTAATCTCGTAAAAAGATTGCCTGCACTTGCCATCCTAATCCCGTGAGAAGTCCTGGGCTGCACTTGCCCTCTAATATTGCGACAATACTCAAGAGTGCACTAAGTGCACTGCACCAAGAAAAACCTGATTTTCGGGTGAAAATCAGGTGAAAATTTTGTAGGGGAAAAATTAATTGGAGTTAAATTTTATAGAAGTATTGGTAAAACTTTGTTAAATAAGATGAAGCGCGCGGCGGTTAGCAAGTGCAATGAAGTTCATTTGTGCAATCAAAACTTCAGAACGATCTTCAAATGCCTTAGCTTCAGATGTAGTAACTTGATCTTTGTACATATCTTTTAATTTGTCATCAATCTTTTTTAAGTTTGCAACTGCCATCTTTATCGCCTCTCTTATTTATCTCTCTCTTATGTATATATAAAGTATATACAAATTACAAAATTTCAGTTTTGATGAAACTTGTTACAATACTTAACAAATTAAAAGAATATCTAAAAAACAAGCAATTTCTCAGCATACTATGTTTTAATATTAATATAGGGGAAAATGTAGTTATGGTTAGCAATTTCAATCCACAATTTAATAGCATACCAATGCAGGCAGCAAACCTAACAAACGCCCAGCTTTTAGAAGGTGTTGATAAAGAAAAAATTAAACATTCTGTGGATAATACTTACATTGCTAACCGCGTAAAAGCTTCACAAACCGATGAGTTTGAGGGACTTGGGGCAAAAATTGCATTAGGTACCGGCATGTGGTACGGAATTGCACAAGGCATGGATTATGTTAACCGTAAAAGCGGCGGCGATTACGACAAGAGCTTATTCGGCAAGGTAGGCGGATTTGGCGACAGAATTGCGGCAAAATGCGGAAATAATCCTATTGCCATAGGCGCTCAAGGCGCATTAAACAAAGTTAATGATTTTTGGAAGTGGCTAGGCACAAAAAGCCGTATCGTGTATTCACTTCAACATCACGCAACAAAAGCTGAATGGGATTTTGCTAAAACTCCGGGTGCAGGACTTCACGGGTTCCTTGCAATGGATACAAAACAAGTTTTTGAAGATTTCTTAAAGCCAATTGCAGGAAAAAATAAATTCCGCGTTCAAAAACTTGAGCAGTATGGTTTGTCTCAAAAGGATATAGATGCATTCGCAAACAGTCTTAAGGGCAAGTCAGCAGCTGAGAAAGCGCTGGCTTTGCAGAAAAAAGAACTTGAACTTTTAGGCTGTAAACCTGAATTTATAGCAAAAGCCGAAGCAAAAGGCATGAAATGGCTTGAAAAATTAGCATACACTGCAAAAGTCAAAAAATTGGGCTTCAAAAATAGCAAGCATTTCGCAGAAGTAACAAAAGATATTATTGAGCATTCTGACGATGTAATCAATGCACTTAATAAAGCTGATAAAAATATAAAAGTATCAATTTGGCGCAACGGAAATTCCATTTTATCGCACCTGTTTGGAAGGCAAATAGGGCTTGATGAACTCAGAAATAAATACATAGCGACACTAGGCAAAGGCAACAAGACTTGGCTTGGAAGATTTTTACCAAAGGCTCTCGGGTGGTTCACTGAAGGATGTACAAACCGTTTTGCAGGCGGTAAGCTTGCTGTTGCAATGCAAGCCGGCATCTTTGCAGACATGCTTTACCATACAATAAAAGCACCTTCAGGCGAAAAAGGCAAAACTTTAGCAGAAAGATTTGTAAATGACTTTACATACTTTATGGCATTGCCGCTTGGGTATTTAGGAATG
>USGC01000068.1 GCA_900554095.1 uncultured bacterium | reverse complement strand
CCCCCCCCCCAAGGATTGTTGATTATTCATGGTTTTCAACTCCTTTCATGTTTCATTTCCATTATAAACTATCTGTATAAAATTTTCAATACTCAATTATTAACAAATGTAACAAAAATATACTTTGCTGAAATCTGTCTTTTTTAAAATACTTTATATAGTTAAGAGAGCAATATAAAATAAGGAGAGAAGATTATGACTTTTTTAGCAATTGATTCACAAAAGAGCCTATTTACTTTGCAAAAAAGCCAGTTACAATTTGAGCAGACCCTGGTAATGAACCAAGCAAACTGGTTAACAAAAGAAATGGGCTATCGCGCCGAAGAACTCGGTGAAGATGGTGATATAGATAAAGACCCTTATTATATTTCACTTCAGAAACAGGAAGAATATTTGACTACACGTCAAAATGCATTAGACACACAGATTTCGCTTCTGGATAATGAAATTTCATCAATGAAGACGATGGTTCAAAACAATATCAAATCATCTTGCAGTTTAAACCTTATTGGTGGTTAATAACTGATTGTTTTTCCAAAAGCTCGACCGTATTCGACATAAGCATTGCTATTGTCATCGGTCCGACTCCGCCCGGAACAGGCGAGATATATGACGCAACTTCTGCGGCTTCAGCAAAGTTGACATCCCCGCGGGTTTTGCCGGTTTCGTCCTTAAAAATCCCGACATCAACCACGACACATCCGGGTTTTAACATAGATTTTTCTATAATTTTTCCCCCTACAGCAGAGATAACAATATCTGCTGTTTTTATTATTTCGGAAATGTTTTTGGTATGGCTGTGGCAGCATGTAACTGTGGCATTAGCACGCAAAAGCATTTGTACCATTGGTTTTCCGACAATAATAGAGCGTCCGATTACAACAGCGTGTTTGCCTTCGACGTTAATACCGTATTCCTTCAAAAGCAGCATAATTCCGCGCGGAGTGCACGGGTAAACGTAAGGCTCCTGCCCGGAAAGCAATTTTCCGAAATTTTCCGGTGTAAACCCGTCAACATCTTTTTGCGGCGAAATCGCGTTTATTATGCTAAACTTATTAATATGTTTTGGAAGCGGCAGTTGAACAAGTATTGCAGTTACTTCAGAATCTTTATTTAACTCATTAATTTTATCAAGAAGAATTTTTTCAGAAACATCAGACGGATAATTAAGAACAACAGAATTAATCCCGATTTTTTCAGCCGTTTTTTTCTTGTTGTTTACATAAATCTTGCTTGCCTCGTCGTCGCCAGCAAGAATTACCACAAGCGTCGGCTTCTTGTCAAAACTTTCAAGCTTTGTTTTTAATCTCTCTAAAACTCTGTCTCTTAACTGTTTTCCATTTAGAATTACTGACATTTTACCTCTTTTTTCGTTAGTCCTTAATTTGCGGCAAATTCAGCCTGAAATAAAACTGTTTGATAGCGTCAATTACAATCTTAGATTCGCGTGTAATCGAATTTTCAACCAACTTTTCATCAAACGGGATTGTACCAAGGACATCAAGATCGTACTTCTTCAAAAGACCTGAAATCGCAGCCATTTGCCTATTTTCCACCCTATTGATTACAACACCGATTTGACCTCCGGCCGCGTATTTTGAACTAAACTCTTCAATACGTTTTGCCAAATGAGCGCTTTCATCAGTAGGATTAGCAACTATTATAGTGGTGTCAATGTCCGTATCAACAAGCTGGTTAAGGTATTTAAGATCAAATTCGCAATCAAAAATTACAATATCATACCTGTCAAGGAGCTTTAAAACAGCGTCGTTAATTTGGTTGGTAATAGGGCAGCGGCAGTCTTTCGAGCCCACAAACCACGAAACAATTATATCAACATTATCGCAAACCGGAACAAGAATATCTTCCATCGCCCATTCAATATACTCCTGTTTAGTCATATTCTCAGGAATTCCAGTTTTATATTCATGTTTGCCGCTTCGGATACCGTAAATCGTATTTCTTATATCAAGTCCGAAACTGTGTCCGAGTTCACTTGCCAGGTCGTTGTCAAAAAGCAGGATTGATTTTTCCGGAAAAAGTTCCTGAAAAATTCTCAAAAAAGCTTTTGTAATAGTGGTTTTACCGCTTCCGCTCTTACCTGTAACAGCAAGTTTAATTGTCAAATTTGTACCTCTCTTTTAACTGAACTGATAATTGTTTTGTCAAATCCATTGCCTTTTCAGCCATTTCGACGCTCAAGCCGCCGGCTCCGCAAGACGGTGTTATAACTGAATTTTCTATAATTAGTTTCTCATCAACACCCTTTTTAGTCAAATATTTTACAGCCATGTCGAATTTTTCTTTCAAAAGTTCAATGCTTGCGGCCTCAAGTGCTTTTTTATCAAGCGTCGGAACAATTCCCCACGCGATTTTTCCACCATTAAGAAGAAATTTTTCCACATCATCTTTGAATACACTCAAATTTTGCGCAAATGAATACGCATCAAGATTAATTATGTCAACGCCTGACTTCAAAGGAACACTCCAATCACACTTACCGCAGCAATGCACAGCGCTCATAGCACCATTTGCACGGATTGTATCAGAAACCTCTTTAAGCATTTCCACAACATCGTTTTGAGTAATCGTCATGTATGCAGAAGTTCCAAGCTGAGAAATTGACGGTTCATCAATAAAAATTACCGGCACGGTTTTCGGATTTGCATTTTTGATTTCTTTAATCTGCCAAAGAGCCTTGAGCGTCAAAGTTTTTACTATGATTTCCCTCAATGTATCATCATAAATCGCGTAATTACCATCGTTTGTGCAAAGCGAAGCGGACAGTGTAAAAGGTCCCACAATTTGACCTTTTGCAAACTTTGGCTTAACTTGCTCTACAAGTTTTATAAACTCGCCGAATGCACAGGATGCATGAATTGCATATTTTTTGAGGTTAGGGCAATTAATGTCAGCCAAAATAGCCTCGTAATCCGTATAAAATTCTTCCAAATTCTCAAAAAACTCTTCAGCTTCTGAATCTAAAAAGATTTTGTCAGAATTACAAAAAAGCGAGGGCATATTTTCCAAAAATTGAAAAATCATGTCCTCGTTTTTGCTAATTTTTGCTAACTGTGGCCAAAAAGGTATATTAAAAAAATCCTTTTTGACAAGCGCCATTGCATCGTTAAGATTGTTATGAGGCAGAGAGCCGATAGCCATACATTCAAGTGTCAACTCTCTTTGCAATTGGCTACTCCTCAGTTGAAGTTTCTTCTTCTTCAACAACTGATTCTTTAACAACTTCAGAAGCGCTAACTTTAACAGGAACTTCGCATTTAACTTTTGAAGTCAATTTAATAAGCATAGTATACTCACCGATTTTGTTGATAGGAGCGTTAAGCGTAACTGTTTTTCTATCAACTTCTATACCTGATTTTGCTTGAAGTTCTTCAGTTAATTTTTTAGTAGTAATAGTACCGAATAATTTACCTGATTCACCGGCTTTTGCTGATAATTCAAGGGTACCGAATTCTTCAAGTTTTTTAGATTTTTCCAAAGCTTCGTTGTGAAGCTTTTCTTGTTTAGCTTTAATTCTAGCTAAATTTTGTTCTCTATTTTTCAAAGCACCTTCAGTAGCGCATTCAGCTACGTCTTGCGGAAGCAGGAAGTTTCTTGCATAACCGTCTTTAACATTAACGATATCACCTGCTTCGCCGAGGTTTTGAACATCTTTTTTCAATATAACTTGCATTTTAAATTCTCCTTTGTGCATTTACATTTCACTAGTAAAAATATGCTACAACAAACAAACCCGATTGTCGAGAGTTTTTTATCAATTGTTAAGATTAGGCAATGATTTCGTCTTGTCCGTAATTTTACTTACACAGAATTACGGACTTGCGGATCGATGAAAAATAGTAAACAATTAAAAAAGTAATTCAAATCAGAAAGGAAAGAATATGTCAATCAAAGATTTTTTTAACAAAGTTTCAAACTCAGACAAGATTTATTACGCAGAAGAAATAGGTAATATGAGCCCGAAAGATTTCAGACAAAATGAACCTGCTATCAATTACCAAATGAACAACCTCGGCATACCGCGAGAACACGAACTTGCAAACTCTGATGAAGTTTATGTTAAATCTTACACCCGCGATGACGGAACAAAAGTCAGAGCGTATTATCGTTCACGGCCCGGACATGGGGTGATGCAAACAGCAGATGATACGCATAATCGGCTTTTCAAAGGCGGGGTTAATTACAATATATACCTTAACGAAAATAGAATGACTGATTACGAACAACTTCAATACAATCTCTATACCGGCAAAATCGGCGAGCAATTCCCAATTGCACACGACAATTTAATGAATGCGCTCCACGATTTTGAAAACGCAAAGAAAGATCCAAATGCAACAATAATTAACAACAGAGCGGAACTGAAGGATCCGAATATTAACTACGCAATGAGCCGCGCCCAAATCCCACAAAACTCAAAAGGCATAATCTACAACGCCAACTCAAACGCCTCAAAACAACTTGAAACTTCCCCGGCAATAAACGATTTTATAGCAAAAAACAAACAAACCCTTAAAGCCGGCACCATTGGTAATGATACAGTCGTACACTTCAAAACACCTCAAACACCTCAAGTTGGCTTCTTTGCTAATACCGACAACTATATTGGAATACAACATGCTACATTGGTAAATCCTCATATTGATAATAACGGTTATTTTAATACTATTATTTTAGATTATTATGATTTTACAAAACGTAAAGGTTTAAATCCCTTCAATATTCCAAACAATTGGGGCGCTGATCTACAAGACCGAGGCTTGCTTGACAATTACTTTAATATGTACTACATTCATAAAAAAGTAGAGTAAGAAGGATTTTTTATGAATAAGGATTTAAAAGGAATAATCTTATTTGCTGGATTATTCCTTTTTATTTGTTGGCTATATATTATATTATTAATCCCTGTACAGATTTTAGAATGTACACCTCTTTGTAGTCCTTTTGATGAAAAAGAAATTTGTTTATCATTAAAAATATATGTATTATTATTAACAAAACTATTTCAAGTTATAGGATTAACCTGTATAAGTTTTTACGGAATTCTTAAATCGCATAATCCTTTCATTGTAAAAATCTTTAACTCATGGGATGTGCCTTTAGCAATTCTTTTGATATTCTTTTTCATTGATATTTCTGTCAATCTTTTTGCTCAATTAATTGATAAACAATTTATATCAATTTTTATTCCAACATATAACATTTTTCTAGCCCTCTCCGGCAATTTCCTTGTGATTTATATTTTTTCAATCGGATACCAGTTTATAAAGCTTATCAAAGAGAAAATTCACCAATTAAAGCGCTGATCTACAAGACCGAGGCTTGCTTGACAATTACTTTAATATGTACTACATTCATAAAAAAGTAGAGTAAGAAGGATTTTTTATGAATAAGGATTTAAAAGGAATAATCTTATATGCTGGGTTATTCCTTTTTATTTGTTGGTTATTGCTGTTTCTATCAATATCTATTGAAATTCTTCAGCATACACCAATTTGTAATCCGGACTTTTATACTTGTGGAGTTTTGGGGGTCATAATGATTTTAACAACAAAACCTATACAAGTCATAGGATTAATTTGGATGAGTTTGTTTGGAATTTTAAAAACAAAAAATCCCTTTATAAAAAAAATTTTTAACACGTGGACAACACCTGCAATTATCCTCATTGGTTGTTTTTTGCTTGATACTTGCCTTTGTTTTCTACCCTTCTTTTCAAATTCTAAGGAAGAATACAACAGATACGTATCTCTTTCAGGTAATTTCTTTGTGATTTTTATTTTTTCGATCGGATACCAGTTTATAAAACTTATCAAAGAGAAAATTCACCAATTAAGGCGCTAATCTACAAGACCGAGGCTTGCTTGACGCTAGATGTTGGCCGTTTTGTGAAATGGTACAACTAAGTCAATTGTCGAGAGGTTTTTATCAATTGTTAAGATTAGGCAAAATCTGACAACTCGTATATTGGTCATGGATTTTGACATAATCTCCCCATATATTATCCGTATTATTTTTTATAACTTCAAAAATCGAACAAAAAACAGCAAAATCTCGAGACCTGTCTTGAGCTTGATTAACATAGCTATATGCAATTTCTACTAGATTTTTTAAAACCAATAATTTAGCTTCTAACTCTTTAAATTGTTTTTCCATAACTCTCCCTATATCAATTAAAGACTACAACATGTATATTTTAATCGATAGACAAAAATTGTCAATAGACTATAATAAAATACATAATGAAGAGTAAACTAAACAAAATATCAATTAAAGTTGGTATTAACATAAAAGTTTTAAGAATAAAGCGAAACCTTACTCAAGAAGAACTTGCTGAATATGCTAATGTCAGCCGCGCCGCAATTAGTGATATTGAACGCGGAAAGAGTTCACCATCTGTAGATACAGTTGGTTTAATTGCTGAAGCACTGAAAGTTGACCTTTACAAGCTATTTATCTTTGAAGATTAACCCTCTTCTTTATACGGGGATAAACTATTTTACCGCAGGGAAAAGGTATTTTGTGCCGTCATCACCCCGCCAGCGGATGTAACCCGTTTTGGGCCGACGATCCAGGTCTACTACTGAGACAAGCGCATAATTCCCGCGGATTACGTTTAGCTTTATGAATTCCGGATGGTTAAGTCTTGCTACAACCTGTGAATCGTCATCAGGGGCACTATGTAAGTCCAATTCTACTTTTGGCATCTCTTGCACAAGCTCGTACAGTCCGTATTTGCGGCCGTATGTGTTATAAAAATTCACCCACGTCAAGAATTTGTATGGATCATCCTTTTTGAACCAGCCGGATTTATTGTTTTTTCTGTCATAAATTACTTTAACCCAATCTTCTGTCTCATCTGATACTTCCATAAACGCAAGCGCTTTATTCGGAATAAAAACAGTGAAAACATCATTTACAGAAAGGGTTTCGGGCATAAGCGCCGTTTCTGTCCAACTTATTGTAATCTCAACTTTCGCGTTCTCGTCCGGCTCTTTATAAAGCATAATCAGCTTTGGCATTTGATAGACGCCGAACGTTGTCTTATATAACCCTGTACTGTATTTAGGCAAAACATCTTTTGCCGCAACAGGCAGCGCAAGCATCAGCAAAAATACAATTGTCAGGATTTTTTTTATCATAATTTACTCCCTGAATGAAATGTCAGCGTAAGTTTTTCTAAGCTTATCGCGGACTGAATTCATTTGTTTTTCAATAACTTCATCGGTCAAAGTTGCGCTTTCATCCTGCATTTTAATACGGAATGCTACGCTTTTGTATCCGTCAGCAATGTGCTCACCTTCATAAACATCAAAAACTTCACTGCCTTTGAAGATGTTCTGTTGTACAGCACCTTTAATTACCTTTTGAATATCGTCGAAAGTAACGTCCTGATTGATTACAAAGGCTAAGTCGCGGCGCACTTCCGGGAATTGCGCAATCTTTTTATATCTTGGAATTGTTTCCTTTACTGCCGCAATGATTTCATCAAGGTTAAGCTCAAAAATAAACGCGTCTTGATTTAATTTCATTTTGTCTTTCAAAATCGGATGAACTTGTCCAAAATATCCTATTACTGCCGGCTTTTTACCCATCAAAACTATTTTAGCACTTCTGTATGGATGAACGAGACTATCGCTTGCAATGCCTTCATAATCTGTGCAAGCCGCATATTTAATCCGTCTTTCCACGCCCAACTCACTGAAAAGCTGTTCAAGAATGCCTTTTAATGTATAAAAATCAGTTTGTTCTTTCACTTGCCATTTTGAATTTTCGACTTCACCTGTCAAAATACCTGCAAGAATAGTGCGTTCTTTCACTCCTGAATTCTTTTCATCAGCTTGATTTTCAATTAAATATATCTTGCCGATTTCGTATGCCCAGAATGTTTTTTGGCCATTGTCGTAGTTGTATTTCAAACAGTTTAAGACGCTTGCAGCCATTGACTGGCGGAGCATAGTGTAGTCTTCGCTGGCCGAATTTTGGACTTTAACGGCTTTTTCATCATCATATTCAATCATAAACCTGTCTAGTAGAGGTTTTCCGATTAAAGAACTTGTTTGAATTTCGTTTAAGCCCGCAGAAAGCATCAGGTTGTTAACTTTTTTCAAAACTTTTTCTTCCAGAGAAATAACCGGGGTTTGGTTTTTATTAGGAAGTGTCGGCGTAATCTTGTCATAGCCATTGATACGCGCAATTTCCTCAATTAAGTCGATTTCGCGTGTAACATCATACGCACGGAATGAAGGTACTAAAAACTTAGCAGCACTGTCATTTCCGCCAAGTTTTTGAAAACCCAGCTTTTCAAGAATTGAAATGCATTTTTCCGGAGCAATTTCACAGCCTAAAATCCTTTTTATTTGCGCATAACGCAATGTAATTTCAATAGGTTCAAGCTTATTTTTTCCGGCTTCGACAACGCCTTCAACCTTAGCATCCGCAAGTTCAACCATCAACTGAATTGCGCGCATTAAAGCAGGTTTAACAGCTTCAATGTCAACACCGCGCTCGAAACGAGCACAAGCTTCAGAACGATATCCTACACTGTGTGCTGATTTTCGGTTGCTTGCAG
>USGC01000067.1 GCA_900554095.1 uncultured bacterium | reverse complement strand
GGGGGGGCTCGCGGGTTTATACCGCTTAAAGGCAAGGATGTTGGGGTCGAAAGCCCAACTTATAGAGGTATAATCTCAGAAGTAGAAGTAGGTAGGGCTTTCAGCCCAACAAAATCAAAGATAGCATTTACTTTAGCCGAAGTACTTATAACCCTAGGCATAATCGGGGTAGTTGCCGCAATGACAATGCCGACGCTGGTTGGAAAATACCAGGAAAAAGTAACAGTCTCAAAGTTAAAGAAAATGAATACAGTATTAAATCAGGCATTTCAGATGGCAGTAAAAGACCATGGTACGCCGGATTTGTGGGGCTTTTCATCTTCATCTATTGGTGAAAATCCAACAGAGGAACAACAAGAACAGGCAGACAAAGGTCAAAATATAGTAATAGATAAGTTTGCCCCCTATTTAAAAACAGTATCAATTTGTTATAAAGGATCAGAGTGTAAAAATACATCAAAATATATAAGAACACGTTATTCTTTAGATGGTACAGAGTTTAGCCGCTGGGGACATCCGGCAATAATATTAGCTGATGGAGCGATAATACAAGATTTTTACATGTCATCACCAAGTTGTACAGTAAGCGCCGGAGATTCAAGGCAATACCGTTCAGTGTGCGGCGAAATCTTTGTGGATATCAATGGTGTAGCGCCGCCAAATGCGACGGGAAAAGATGTATTTTGGTTTAGAATAACAAAATATGGAGTTTACCCTGGAGGAGATGGGGATGATACACTTCGTTCATTTGACGACTATTGCAACATAACAAAACCAAATAACTTAAACGGCTACGGTTGTGCGGCGTGGGTAATATACAACGAAAACATGGATTACCTGAAGTGTACAGACCTATCATGGAACGGGAAACTTAAATGCTCACGGTGATTTGCGCAAATTCCTACCTGCGTAGCAGCAGTCAAAATAAGTGCTGCTGATCGTTTATATCACGGTCTTTTATATTAAGGTGGCGGTATGCAGCAGGTGAAACCTTACGTCCTCGTGGGGTTCTCTGCAAAAGCCCCGCTTGCAGCAAAAAGGGTTCACATACATCTTCAATTGTTCTAACGTCTTCGCCTATTGCAGCGGCTATTGTCTCAATCCCAACCGGGCCCCCATCGTATTTTTCAATAATTAATTTCAATAGACTTCTATCAGTGTTGTCAAGACCGTAGTTGTCGATTTTTAAAATATCTAAAGATTTGTTTGCGACATCTTCTGTTATAATTCCGTCGTGCTTCACAAGTGCGTAGTCAGAAACCCTTTTTACAAGTCTATTTGCAATACGCGGCGTGCCTCTTGAACGTCTGGCAATAGCGTGTGCACCTTCTTCTGTTATTTCAATATTTAAAATTCCGGCAGTACGTGTAATTACTTTTGCTAATTCATCTTCGGTGTAGAATTCCAGTCGGTGAATAATCCCAAAACGGTCGCGCAAAGGCCCTGATAATTCACCTGCCTTGGTTGTTGCGCCAATTAAAGTGAATTTAGGTAGCGGCACTCTTAAAGTTTTAACGGTTTGGCTTTTTCCAGTGGTCATATCTAAGAAAAAGTCTTCCATTGCGGGATAAAGGATTTCTTCAGCGACCTTGTTTAATCTGTGAATTTCATCAATAAATAGAATTTCGCCGGCTTTCAATGCCATAAGTATTCCGATAATGTCGCGGGGCCTTTCAAGAGCTGGTGCGGAAGTTATTCTAATAGGAACTCCCATTTGTTCTGCAATTACGCCTGCAAGCGTTGTTTTACCGAGCCCCGGAGGCCCGTAAAACAATAAATGATCAAGAGGAAGTTCTCGTTTTTTTGCTGCTGCAATCGTAATTTTTAAAGTCTCTTTAAGCGCAGACTGCCCTATATATGTGTCAAAAGTTTTGGGGCGAATTGTGTTTTCAAAGTTTTTATCACACTCAATACTTTCGGCCTTAATAACCGGATTTTTATTTTGCTTTACCGCTGCATCCTTTTTTATTGAAAATTGATTGTCGTCAGAGATTATACTCATTGTTTTTCCTCTTATTTCATGATAACATAAAATCATAGATTAGGGTAAATATTAAGAAGGAGAAGTTATGAAAGTATCAGAACGTTTAGAAAAAATTCCTCCGTATTTGTTTGCGGAAATAGACAGGAAAATTGCAGAAGCTAAAGCAAAGGGTGTTGATATTATAAGTCTTGGCATAGGGGATCCTGATACTCCGACTTTAGCGCCTATTGTTGAAGAGATGCATCGTGCAATAGATAATCCGAAAAATCATGACTATCCGCCGTACAACGGTACTGAAAGATTCCGCAACGCAACTGCAAAATGGATGAAAAGACGCTTTGGTGTAGATTTAAATGCTGATACTGAAATTCTAGCAAATATTGGTTCAAAAGAAGCAATTGCACACGTATTTTTTGCTTTTGTTGATAAAGGGGATTACACTCTTGTACCAGATCCTGGTTATCCGGTTTACCAAAATGCGACAATCTTTGCGGGCGGCACACCTTATTCAATGCCGTTGTTAGAAGAAAACGGCTACTTGCCTGACTTTGATAAAATCCCTGAAGACATTGCTAAAAAATCAAAATTAATGTTTTTAAATTACCCAAACAATCCAACAGGAGCTGTTGCGGATTTAGAATTTTTCAAAAAAGCCGTTGATTTTTGTAAAAAATATGATATTTTGCTTTGCCATGACCAGGCTTATTGTGAAATGACATATGACGGGTATGTTGCGCCTTCTGTATTAGAAGTCGAAGGTGCAAAAGATGTTGCTATAGAATTTTTCTCACATTCAAAATCATATAACATGACAGGCTGGCGTGTCGGCTGGGTTTGCGGAAATAAAGACGCTATCAAGGCTCTTGGTACAATTAAAAACAACATCGACAGCGGGACCTTTAAAGCTATTCAAGATGCAGCCGCGGCGGCATTTGATGTTGACAAATCTTACATTGAAAAGTTAAATAACATGTACAAAGAGCGGCGCGATGTTATGGAAAACGGACTTCGCGAATTAGGCTGGGATGTCAAAACTTCAAAAGCAACTTTCTATCTGTGGCTTCCAGTTTCAAAAGGTATGACAAGTGAGCAGTTTGTTACTGAAATGTTAGAAAAAGCCGGCGTGGTTGTGCCTCCTGGAAACGGCTACGGTCAATACGGCGAAGGTTATTTCCGCATTGCTTTAACAAAAGACGTTGATACTATTAAAAAAGCTTTGCAAAGAATGAAAGATGCTGGTATTAAATATCAATAAGTATTTATAACTCCGGAGTTCTTCCGGAGTTTTTTACAAAATGTAACTTATTGTTATAAGAATTTCAATGTGATATAATTTTGTTATGGAATGTCCAAAGTGTGGTTTAGAGATAGATGAAAAGACGACGGTTTGCCCGAATTGTAAAAAGGTTTTAAAAGTCGTCTGCCCTATCTGCAAAACTATTAATAAAACGAATACTTGTAAAAAATGCGGTTATGTGATTATTACCAAATGTAATAAATGCGGAAAAGTTAATCAGACTGCAGACAAAAAGTGCCGTAAATGTGGTTTTCCGACAGAACAAAGCGTTATTTTAAATGAAGCAAACTCTGACAGTTTTGTTTTAATGACAATTGATTTTCCTAACGTTAACGAACTTAGAAATCTTTTGGACTCTGTGCAACTGCTTAATAAATTCAAAGTTAAGCTTGATGAGATTATACTGAAATGCGCAAAAGACGCCAATGTCCGCAGACAAATTGTAAACAATACTTATATTATAAGATTTGACAAGGATTACACATTCAATAGCTCAGTTAATAGTGCAGTTACGACTGCTGTGAAAATTCTGACTGAAATTACAAAAATGAATTACAAACTCACAAACAAAAAAAATGCGACCGTGAGATGTAATATGTTTTTGTTGAAACGTACAATTAAGGACAATCCATATGATTACAAGTCAGGCTTCAATGTTAGCATGATTAAGCAGAGTGAGGACAAAAAGTCTAAAGCCCTTAATACATTCCAGGTAATTACCGATGATTATGTGCAGGATTCGTTAGATAACATTTACCGTACATCACCTTTGAATTCAGTTTTAGTAAAGGATGAGATGGTATTGTTTCATGAACTTGAGGTGAATAGCCATATCCATATCAATTACGAAGAACTTGAAGATAGAGAAGAAGAAAATGTTGAAGTTGAGGTGCCTAACTTTGTCCAAAATATGCTGGTAGAACAAGACAAACTTGACGGCGAAGCGCTAAGTAAGCTTGAAACACCTAATGATCCTGATGCGATTTACGATATTGAAACAATAAATTTTGATGAGATAAAATGTGATTTCATAAGAACAGAAAACATTGACGTTTTTTATCATGTCGTAAACAAGCTTCAAGAACATCCGCTCGGTATTATTGGAATTAAGACGCCGCCTTTGTATGTGCCGTATTCATTGAAAATTATTAATACAATTGAAGAGCTTGGAATTTATAAGAACATCATAAGCCTTACTTGTTATGATGAAATGAAATATTCACCATATTCATTTTTCAGAGATTTGGTGGCAGCGGTATTTGAATATACGGTTTCGCAAAAATTGTTTAACACAAACGATTTTTCAATGTTCCGTTCTATTGATCCTAACGATATGATAAAGGATTTAATAACCTTTACAGAACGCGGCATTGACAATGCAGAAGATACAAGATATACATATTTTGATATTTTCTTAACGCTTTTGCAGGCAATACCTGATACGCTTATATTTATTGAAAATTTTGACAAGATTGATTCAAGTTCATATGACGTGTTGAAATATCTTTTTGAAGCTTTTGATAAATTAAGAATAAGCTATTTAGTTTCATATGATAAGAATTTTTCACTTCATAAAGACACCTATTCTTTGATGACAAAGCCTTATTATACTGAAATTACACTTAAGCCTACTTCATTTGAAAAAATGATAGAAGAAAATAAATATTATTATCGTAATATAATGGATAGTTTTTATTTTCATAGGATTGCGAAATATTCTTATGGCAGTATTTTGTTTTTGGATATTGCGGTGCAGTATTTGATTGAATGCGGAGTTTTTGCAGCTACAGAGGACAGTATTGAACTTGTAAATCCGAAAACAATAATTATTCCTTCAAGTTTGAATAAGTTAATGAAACGCCGCTTAAACCTTCTTGAGGATGATCCGGAAGCTATAAAATTTTTGGCAACTTGCGTTCTTCTTGGCACGCGCGTGGATCAGGAAACAATTAAAAGCCTTAAATATAAAAACATTGACGATATAATTGATAGGCTTTCTGATATGGGATATATTTATTTCTGGAATAATTGCATGTATTTCCCGAATTACAATCTCTTGCGCGACAACATGCTTGAAGTTTTGTCAAAAGATAAACTCAAGCTTATAGCCGGAGAGCTTTTTGAAAAAGTTTTTGTAGAAAACATGCCAAGCCCTGTAAAAGCTTATTTATACGGTTTGCTGGAAGATTACAAGTCGGAATTTCTTGAGTGGGAGCACCTTGCAAAAATTAACCTTTCAATGGGCGATTTCAGTGCGTACTTAAACTGTGCTGATAAGATTGTCCAATTACTTGACAAAAACACCGACGAAGAACAGCAGGAAGAAATTGATAAATACAAACTAGATTTGTATGAAAACATTTCCAATAACTTGTACGAATATATGCCGGACAAGTCGTCAAAAATTGCAGAAGCAACATTGAGTCGCCTTGAAGCCGCAGGTGATGATGAAAAAGTTATTACTCTTTGTAATAAAATGATTCAAGGCTGTTTGATGATTGGTAATTATACACACGCGCTGGAGTTGACGCATAAAGTACTTTCTCGGCTGCCAAATGCTTCGATAGATCCTGCTTCAGAGGATTTTAACAAGTACTTCTTTGTAATGTCATTGGTTCATATTGAAATACTTTTTAACATAGGTGCGCTGGAAGACTGTCTGGATGTTGGTTATAGCGTTTTGAACGTAGTTACACAGGCTAATTTAGAAGTTTTAAGGCCTGATTATTTCACTGCTGAGGAGTTTGAAAGGATTATAATTGATGCGGTGGGATTTGTTGCACTTGCCAATATTTTGCAGTTAAAAGGAAATGTAAAAGACTTTTTAACTATTGTAAAAGCAGATTTAGCCAATATTCCTCCTTCATATGATATTTTCGGGTCATTAGAGGACTTTGTCTTTGGACGTCCAGCTTCGTACAGCCCTGTTATGGTTTCTGAAAACGATAAGTTTTCCGCAATTCTTTTCCATATAATGGAAGCTTTTTATAACTGTAAAAATGACTGCAATGATTTTGCTGAAGAAGTTTATGAAGCCAAAAGACTTGCAAGGTTTTACCATATTCACCAGATAGAACTTTTCTGTGATTTGCTGATTGGATATGCCTATGTAAACCTTGAATCATATGAAAAAGCCTCTTTGATAATTTATAAAATTATTAAAGCAACCGGGGATAACGGCATGCAAAATCTTCAATTTGCAGCTTGGTATACAATGAGTGAAATGAACCTTAGACAAGGAAAATATACTATTGCTTATGGAATTGTTAACAATTCTATTATACAGCTTGAAAAATCCGACAGCGCTAATGAATATTTGTTATTACTGTTTAAATATCAAATGTTTAAGATACTAACATACAAAGGCCAATATGACAAAGCGGCTGTATGTATGGCTCAGTGTGAATATATTACGAATAAATACGGTATGCACTTTGAATTTGATAAAGATCCGTCGCATTATATTCCAAAGGCAGACCCGGATGAAGAAAGCACTGAAACCGAAACAGTTGGCGCTATAGAGGCATTGACAGCTTTAGAGCAGGAAAGTGAGGAATAATGAAAGTTTTATTTGCAGCGGCAGAGGTAGCACCCTTTTCAAAAGCCGGCGGGCTTGCTGATGTTGTGGGAAGTTTACCCAAGTATCTTGAAAAAGATGCCGAAATTGCGATTTTTACACCGCTTCATGGCCTTATTGACCAGAAAAAGTATGATATCAAAGAACTTGAAAATTCTTCAATGTGGCTGACTTTCGGAAATAAAGGGCATAAATTCAGACTTTTTATGGCAAAGCTTCCGGGTACAAATATAAACGTATTTTTTGTGCATAATGATTGGTACTTCACTTGTTTTAAAGAAGTTTATCCTAAATGGCTGGATCCAGAATATGAACATGAAAGATATATAGCTTTTTCGCTTGCGGTGATGGAATATGCAAAACTTTTGAATTTCCGGGCTGATATTATTCATGCAAATGACTGGCATACGGCAATGATTCCTTTGTATCTGCACAGCAACTATCGTTTTGATGATTTTTGGAAAAATACCAAAACTGTTTTTGAAATTCATAACCTTGCATATCAAGGAGTGTGGTTTGAAAACGTATTAGATTTTGCAAATATGCGCAAAGACATTGTCTATAATGAATGGGGTGTAGAGCACTACGGACGTGTAAACTGGATGAAAGGCGCGATAAACTATTCTGACCGTGTTGTTACAGTTTCGCCGACATATGCAAGAGAGATTTTGACCGGTGAATACGGTGAAGGCATGGATTACACTCTGCGCGGGGCTCAACATAAATTGCGCGGAATTCTTAACGGTATTGATTATGATGTTTTCAATCCTAAAACTGACAAAACTCTTGTTAAAAACTACGATTTCAAAACAATTGAAAATAAACAAGCTAATAAAAAATATATTTCAGAATTTTTTGGACTGGAATACAATCCAGATAAGCCGATGTTTGCAATGATTTCACGGCTTGTTGAGCAAAAAGGCATTGACTTAATAAGGGGTGCAGAAGATGCTTTGCGTAATATGGATGCTGATTTTGTATTCTTAGGCAGCGGAAATACTGATTATGAAAACCTTTTCATATGGCTTTCCAACAATTCAAAAAACATACGCGCGTATACTGGTTATAACGCGGAGTTGGCTAACAGAATTTACGCGGCAAGTGATTTTTATCTAATGCCTTCAAGGTTTGAACCCTGCGGATTAAGCCAAATGATAGCTATGCGTTACGGCTCATTGCCGGTAGTTAGAGCGACCGGCGGGTTGGAAGATTCTGTTGTCGGGTACCCGCTTGATAATTCTACAGGGTTTAAATTCTGGGGCTATGACAGCGGGGCAATGATTGATGCTATCAATTGCGCAAGAGAAGTTTATAAAGAAAAATACACTTTCAATGCGATGAGAAAATCTGCAATGGAAGCTGACTTTTCTTGGATGAAAAGCAGCGAACAATACTTGAATATGTATAAAGAAATTTTATAAATTTTTGACAAAATTTTTAACATACATGAAAATGTTGTTATGAAGCGTGAATTTATGAAATTACATTTATCTATCTTAATTTCGTGCTTTACAGGTATATTAGGGCGCGTTATTAAAGCAAATGAGATATTGCTGGTTTGGGATAGATTTCTTATTACTTGTTTATTTTTTATGGCAATTTTAGTATTTACTAAAAAGTTTTGTATCGTTCATTTAAAAGAATTTTTTAAAATAGCAGGTCTTGGGGCACTTTTAGCTATTCATTGGATTTTGTTTTACGGCAGTATAAAATTATCTAATGTATCTGTTGCACTCGTGTCCTTTTCAACACTAGGACTTTTTACGGCAATATTAGAACCCATAATTAATAAAAAGAGTTTTTCATATCGAGAATTCTTTTACAGCATGATTACAAT
>USGC01000066.1 GCA_900554095.1 uncultured bacterium | reverse complement strand
CCCCCCAGAGACGCCGGCGAAATCTTCTTTCCAGCCGTTTACGTAAGAATCCCACAGGTCAGGTTGTTTCTTTTTTTCTGTTGCGAATTGGTTGTAATACTCAAGCGGATTACGCGGATTTTCGGCATCTTTGTCAAACTTAATAACAATTTTGGGTGCTTCAGCGGTTTGGGTTGATTGTTCTGTCTGCGCAGTACGCGGATTTGTTTGCACATCATCTACTTTTTTAATACTCATAGTAAATCCTCAATATATTTTACATAACTCGTATATACTTACAAAAACATTTTGAGTAAAAAAATTTACACGCCCTCACCCCATCCTATCCTATCCTATCCTATCAGTGAGTATAAGCTGGCTTCGGCCATTTTAAAAGTCATCTTTACAATTCGTTACAGTATTCACGGCTTGAAACTCATTGACAAAAATGTTATTATCTGTTTATGGAAAATGTTGATACAAGAAATTTAAAATCTGCACTCGAAACGTTAAAAGCTTCTTTAAAAAAGCTCGACGAATATAAAGAATGCGATATTACAGAAATGCTCGAAGACGCCTGCATAAAAAGATTTGAATATACTCTCGAAATCGCCAGAAAATTAATGAAAAAAGTTTTGAAAAAAATTTATGGCAAAACCGAAGACGAATTAACTGTTAACAATACTTTCCGATTTATGGAAGGCTACAATTTTATCGAAAACTGGCAAGCCTGGCGGGATTATTACGAAAAAAGAAACAACACCGCGAATGAATACAATATCGAAAAATCAAGAAAATTAATGCTCATAATCCCGCATTTTGCAAAAGATGTAGAACTTTTAATAAAAAACTTTGACGAAAAATTATCATGATAAAAGGCTTAACTTTAAAAGAATTCAATACTATTAAGCAAATCCTTCAAAACTATCAAGGTGAATTTTATGCGTACGGCTCTCGTGTTAAAGGTGATTTTACAAAGCTTTCGGACTTGGACATCGCTGTAAAAGCCCCAAAATACGACGAAATTATTCCTATTTTGAAAGAAAAATTTGACCAAAGCACCTTGCCGTTTATCGTTAATTTTATAAATTTAGATGAGACAGACCAAAATTTTATTGAATTAATAAAAAAAGATCTGGTAAGATTAGATTAATTCTGAACAAAAAACTGGCCCATTGTAAGAACCTTTGTGGGGTTATCTTTGGAGTAAATCTTCATAACATAAATTCCGGGTTCATTAATAACTATGTAGTCGTCGTAATAATAAACCTGTTCATCTTTCAGCCTAACTGTGTTTCCGTAGTAAAGTTTGTAGCCGAGCCGGCCTTGGTCGTTATCTTTTTTTATGATTTGTATATAAATATACCTTGAATGCACGGGTTTCGGCAAAAGCACCAGGTAATATATCCTTGTATTTGGCTTGAAAAGGTTTTCGTAACCCATAACTGTGTCTTTTGTAATTGGATATTTGTTAAAAAGTATTCCGGGTTTATCTGTGCAAGCCGTTGAAGCCAGCATAATTACAAATAGAACTATTGTAAGCAGGATTTTTTTCATTATTTTAACGCTTTAATTCTGTCTTCTACAACTTTAACCATTTTCTCATCTGTATTGTACTGCAAGAAAAGCTTGTAATTCTTAACAGCATTAGCTTTGTCGTTTTCGCTCTCGTAAGCTATGGCTAAAGCGTAATATGAGTATGCGTATTTAGGATTTATTGAAATAACTTTTTCAAAACATTTTTTGCTGTTTTTGATGTCGTTATCGTTTGCATAAACTAAACCAAGGTTGAACCAGCCGTCTGCGTAATCCGGTTTTACAAAAATCGCTTTTTTGTAAAAATCAAGCGCATTGGTGTTGTCGTTTTGGAGTTTGTAGACATTGCCTATTTTCAAAAGTGTTTCTTCGTCGTTAGGATTTAACTTGAGTGCGGCTTGGTAATTCTTCACCGCATTATCGTAGTCTTGTTTCTTGTAACTTTCATCCGCGGCTGCGATTAAATCTTTATTTTTTTCAAGATTTACGGCATTAACGATGTTTTCGCTGTTTTCGTCAAGGCTGATTGATGGCAGAGTTGAATTTTCGTTGTTTGTCTGCGGGGTTTCAGTGCCGGAAATTGTCTTTTGATTAGCGTTGATTTCAGCGATGAATTCAGCGTATTCACTGCTGTAATTCGTTTTTTCAGGACTCATTGAGATTGCTTTTTCATAATTTTGTGCGGCTTTTTCATTCAGACCGCAAGCCCTGTAAGCCTGAGCCAAGCCAAAATACGCAGCACTGTCTTTTGTACCACGCGAAATCGCTCTTTCTAATTCATCTGTGGCTTTCGTGTAATTTTTTATGCCTAAATCCACCTGGCCTTGTGCAACCAGCGCTTCTGTCAGATTATTTTGAAGAAGCTGATTGTCTTTAGTTTTCAAAATTTGCGTGTAAAGCGCGATTGCATCTTCGTACTTTTGCAAAGCATGTAAAGCAATTGCTTTATTGACCTGAGTATCGTAATCCAAAGGTCTTTCAGCCAAAACTTCGTCATAGTACTTGAGCGCTGAGATGTAATCCTTTTTCATATGATAACAGCTTGCCAATTCTTTTTTCAAATCCAAATCTGTTGCTTCGAGTTTGAGCGCCTTTTCGTAATTGGCGATTGTCATATCAAAATTATTCAAACGCTTGTAAACAAGACCGATATTTTTGTAAGCTCTCACGTCGTTTGGAAAACTTGTTATATAAGTGTTGTATTCAGTAATAGCTTCGGTATTTTTGCCCATATCAGCGAGCAAATTTGCATAATCAAAACGCATCGAATGTAAGTTTGGTGCTTGTTTAAAGATTAAACCGTACTGTGCAAGCGCTAAATCATTCTTTTCAAGCTCCTGATATGAAAGCGCAAGGCTTATTCTTGCGGTCAAACTTTCCGGATCACGCTCTATTGCTTTTTCTAAAAACTCAGCAGCTTTGTCGTACTTTTGAGTTTGGAAAAGCGCAAGGCCGTAATTTGTATAATCTTTAAATTTCACAGAATCTGAGTCATACAAATTTGAATACTGTTCAACCGCTTTTTCAGGTTGTTTTGCGGCAAGATAGGCATTGGCAAGGCTTTCACGTGCTTCGCGGTGGTTGGCGTACGTTGCCAGGAATTTGTTATAATTCTCAATTGCACCGAGGTAATCGTTCATTTGATATTGAACGTTTGCAATGTTCAAATAATTATATTTATACTGCGGAAAAATCTTTAAAGCTTCGTTGTAAGCTTCAAGCGCTTGAATGTACTTGGCTTGTGTTTCGTAAATATTTCCGATACTGATATAAACAAAAGCGTCATCCGGGCGGAGTTTAATTACGGTATTATAAGCGGCTAAAGCGTTTTCGTAATCGTCAGTGTCAGAATATAACCCTGCTAGTTTTGTATAAAGAAGGGCGTCTTCACCGGCAAGGTTTATGGCTTCTTTAACTTTTGCGATAGCTTCTTTGTAATTACGCTGATATTCAAGCGTGCAAGCCTGTTGATAAAGAATATTTGCTTCCGGCGTCATATATGCCTGAACCGGAACACCCGCTAAACTTGCTGTTAGTATTGCTGTTAATATTAAATTCTTTTTAATTTTTCCGCTCCTAACCTTAATAACCCAACAATATTTTAGCAAAAAACTAGTTTCGTGTAAAGCTGTGAGAATAAATTTTTTGCCCTGTTAAAATCTCTACTGTTTTTACAATCGAAGCCTGTTCTTTGTTATCAACATCATAATCTATTTTTTTGAAATCGGAAAACTCCGAAGACATTTTGGCCAAAGTTAAATACAGATTATCAACCTCAACTTGCGGTTTATTGCTTTCCAGCATTCTGAAAATCCGCACCAACTCAGTGTCTTTAGCATCCATTATCACCGCATCAAGTCCCGCACCGTATGCCAAGACAGCATAAACCCTATTGATGAGAGGACGAACGTCGTTTAAACATCCATTAGAAATATTTGATAGTCCGATAATCGTTTTTACAGGCGGATCAAAACTTTCTTTAATCATTCTGATTGTGTTGAGGCTTTCTAGCGCCTGCGGCTGATCCGCGCAAACCGGCAAAACCAAAGGATCAAAGAAAATCTTTTCTGTGTCTATTCCTTTTTCAATACATTTTTCATAAATTTCAAAGGCAATCTCAAGCCTTCCGTCAGAAGTTTTTGGAATACCTGTATCCTTTGACATCGTAAGCGCAACAAGGTTGCTACCGTAATTCACAGCCATATTCGTTAGAACCTCAAATTTCGGCATATCAAGGCTTGTACTGTTTATGAAACAATCGTTTGAATTTTTTACACCTATCAAGCCGCTCAGCATTTCGTCAGAATTTGTCGTATCAAAAGATATCTTCAACCCCGCGTTCTCAACTAAAGGAACCAGCCACTCAAAAACCCCCGACAATTCCCCTCGCGCCGGCCCTATGTTCAAATCCACATAATCCATGTTTTTTTGAATTTCTATAAGGTTATTGATAAAAATTTCATCACGACTTTCAAGCGCAGATCTTACGCTTTTTGAAATTATATGAACGTTTTCTCCTATCAAAATCATATTAAAATATTAGCACAAAAACAAAGTTACAAAAATTTACACACTCAAGACCCGCGCCCAAGTTGAAATTCTTGAGAAGTAATTCTTACGGGTGTAGTAAATAATAATTATATACGTTATAATAATAAAAATATTTTTAGGGATCTGCGTAAAAAACTAATAGGAGAAGGATTACATGAAAACATTAACTAAATCAAAGGCTGCATTGTCATCTAAAAAAAGATCTAAATTCAACGATGAATTTGAAAGATATCTTAAAAATCAATGCTTGAAAACAACATTTAACGGCTTAGAATTAGAAACATTTTCTTGGTACAAAAAAGTTTTAGGTCTTGTCTAACAAGCTTTGATTCAGATTTGCAAAAACCGGCTTCAAGGGATTTGAGCCGGATATTTTGCTGTTGAATTTACAAATTTTCCCGAACAAGCCCGTTGACATACTCTTTAACTGCCGGAGTGATAATCAAATCAGGCTCGTTCGCTGTGAACTCATCCAGAGTCGTAATTGCCCGCGGAATTTCGCCGTTCTTTTCATACAAAAGCCCGCGCATTACAAGATTTAGGGGATTTTGGTTTAAATTTGTTTCCTTAATTTTTGCATTGACAATCCCGCGGGCTTTGTAACAGTCTGCGAGATTTTTGTAATACTTCAAATTGAGGCTATACTGCTTAAGCGCCCGCTCAAAGCAGTCCTGAGCCAAGTCAGGGTATCCTATTTTCATGTAAGTTTCGCCTAAATTGTTGTAATAAACGGCTGTTGCTTGAGTGTTTGGATTAAGACTGATTGCGATTTTAAACTCCTCAATCGCCGGATAATACATCCTTTCCGCAACATAATTCAGCCCGCGATTATTGTGAATATACGCATTACGCACGGCATCAATAGTATAGTATTCCGGCTTTTTGTAACCGGAAACCATTAACGACGTTAATATAAGAAATAATATTGCTGACTTTTTCATATTTATTCTTTAATTATAAAAGAGAAATTTCCAACCCTTCGCGAGCCAAAGTAACATTAGGTGCGGCATTTTCGTAATGCTTTTTAATACTATCCAACTTTTCATCATCATATGCAGGGTCAAAATGGAAAAATACCAAATGTTTTGCTGCTGCTTGCTTTGCGCACTCAAGCGCCATGTCAAAAGTCGAATGCCCGTAACCTTGTTTTGGCACAAACGGGCTTAAATAATCTTCTGTTGTATACTGTGCGTCATGGATTAAGACATCACAGCCGCGGGCAAAATTAGTCAGTTTCGTATCCCCGCCAAGGTAACTTTCTTTATCGGTTGCATAAACAAGGGTTTTGCCTTGATATTTGATTTTATAAATCAAAACCCCTTCCTGCGGATGGGCGTAGGAGCGGTAGAATGTAATTAATACATCATCCTCATTTTCGGGTTCCTCATCTTTTTCGCTTTCAATGCGCTTGACAATCGGTGCCGAATTTTTGCCAAGAATTATTCCATCCGGCTCATTAATATCGTTGATATTAAGGTTGCCGGCAATATCGCCCAAATCAAGCGGAAAAGATTTTCCAAAAAGCAGATTTGCAAGTTCATCGGACAAGTTTTCGTCATAATTCACGTTTCCAAAGACATTCACGGTAGTAGAAGGCACATGCAGGGGTCTAAAAAAAGTAAAGCCTTGTATATGGTCTTGGTGAATATGTGACAACAGAACAGTCGCATTAACAGGCGTCCGATCCTCTGCTGAGACAGCCGAGGTTATATATTTTTCTATTAATTCATCACCAAGAGTAATCATGCCTGTACCGGCATCAAGGATGATGGCCGCCAACGTTAACTTCAACACAAGAAGTGTTTCCGCCATAGCCCAAAAACCTTTTATCAGCTATCGGATAGCTTCCTCTGACACCTCTGAATTTTATTTTAAATTCACTCATCTTTTAAACCTCCGGTTTACTTATTTTTTTATTTCAAACACGCCGGTTTGATCTTTGTCTTCGCCGCTGTAAAGTTTTGATGCGAATACCATTATTTTTGCAAGTTTTTGAATATTTTTCAAGCGTGTTTCTTTAAATTCTATATTAAACACAACTTTTTTACGCTGATTTGTAACGGTAATTATACGAAAAGCATTGGGATATGACACAAGAGATGGTGTGCTTACATACAAAACATTGTCATGCTGCCTTATCATGGCTGCATGGTAATGACCTTGAAAAACAGCTATAGGGTTTTTGTGTTTTTCAATAACTTCCTGCACTTCAGCAGCATTAAGCAATCTGTGCCCGACGCTTTCGAAAGGTTCGACAATCGGAACGTGCATAAAGATTAATACTGTATCTTTTTTAGAATTATCAAGCTCATTATCGAGCCATTTCAGCTGCTCGTCATCAATGCGGCCGTTAGACGTCAAATGATCGCGTATTATTGAATCGAGCACTATGACTTTGTAACCCTTTTGAGGCACAAATGAATAATATGCTTTATCAAAAGTGAAATCAGGGTTCTGCGCCTTTACCATGGATATATAAACTTCAGGCGTCAAATACCCGCCGACGCATGTATCATGGTTACCAAAAGCAAAATACCAAGGGATTTGAAGGTTTTTTGTGTGCGCTAAAAACGTGCGCAATTCCTTTTCAAAAGGCTTGTCAATCAAATCACCGCTAAACATTACAAAATTGAGATTTGGCGTCTCGTTCACCTGTTCTATCGCGTCGTCAAGAAGCTTGGCGGATTCAGCGCGAAGCTTAAACGATGTGTTATCCTCGCCTGTATAAAAATGGACATCTGAAATTTGTGCAAATTTCAAAGATGTTCCGGCGCTCCAGCATTGAAGCCCATACAGCATAACCACTGAAAGCCCTAGTGTAAACACTGCATTTGCCAGTTTCATTATTAAACTTTCTTTTCTTTTTCTTCTTTTCGCCATGTTAATTTCCTGTTGTATTAATTTTTGATTTTATTTCATTATATTTTGAAACGAGTGTTTTATCATCATTAGAGAGAATGATTGCCTTGTCAAGGTTTATAAGTGCATTGCTCAAGTCTCCCATCGCGTAATAAGATAATCCTATATATTTATAAATATCTGAGGTTTGTATTTGTGAAGCGATTTTGGATAGAGAGCTTTGGGCCTTTTTGTAATTTCCTCTGCGGTAAAGGATTTCACCCTCAAGATACCTGTATTCAAGGTTATCTTCAAGCGCAATCGCTGTAACTATATCGGTTTCGGCATCGTTAAAGCGGCCCATGTCAGAAAACAATCTTGCACGCATTGCATAGGCATAGCTTTCCTGCTGATTGTATGCGATAAACTGCGTCAAGATAGGCAGCGCCTCGTTGTAATTCTTCATATGAAAATAGCAAGTCCCAAGCATTAAAAGAGGTTCTGAGGACTTTTGCGCACTTTCTAACGCTTTTTTGTAATAAGGAACAGCTTTTGCATACTCGCCGCTGTTTTTGTAAAACCCGCCAAGAAACATATTCCCCCAATACCCGCCGCCTGATGCAGCTGATGTTAAGCTTTCAAATTCTTTTGATTTGTCGCCGTTCTTTTTGAAATTCTCGGCCTGCTGTAACTTAGGGTTGTTTGATGTCGCATAAGAAGTAGAATTACCGCTTTGAAACCGTCTTAACCCGTTGCGTAAAGATATAATATCACGGTTATTGGGCTCAAGCATAAGGATTTTGTTTAAATAATCCAGTGCAACAGCATAGTTGCCGCTTACAACATAGCTTGATGCGATATCAAGGTAATCTTCTGCAACCTCGCTGGCTTTTGCAGGCGCTGTAAGCATTAAGCCTATAAGAAACATTAAAATAATTCTTTTCATAACAAAATTATACCACAGAAATATCGTCGCAGAATTAGGATTGCAAGTGCAATGAAGCAAATTCACAACGACATATAAGAAGAATCCGTAGGCATCCTTCCAATGAAATCACCTTTTTCATTGTAGTATTGCTTTGACTTTTGTTAATCCGAACATTTCTTTTTGCCATTCCATGAAAGTCCTTCACATTTTAAATAGTCCATGTTTTCATTAATTAATACCCATGCGGCACAAGATACATATTTATCTTTGGTAAAATTTCCTAAATCCCCATTTGCACTGCATCCTTGCTCAAATGAATTTTTGTCCTCAGAAGTTCCATAAGGAATTATCCCGTATTTTGTCATATAAAAATTAAATACGTTTTTTCCATAATAATTTTTATTTTGGCGATATCTAATATTCGCTTCTATATAGCCGCAAACATTTGACAAAGGCCTTGAGGTTCCCGCGTTGAAGTCCTTATCACACCTGGGTGCATATATTTTAAAACTTAAAAGCGTACCATCGTTCAGTATAACTCTATAAATCGATGTAGACGTTATCTTGCAAGGTCCAGATTGACTCTGACCATCTTTACAATCTTTTACGACTT
>USGC01000065.1 GCA_900554095.1 uncultured bacterium | reverse complement strand
GGGGGGGGCAATTTATAAATGCGGCTGTTAACCGCACAAGAAAAGGTTTTAAGTCGCTTGATGTGATTAACCCTCTTACATATGCTAAAATCCCGTTTAAAGCGGCTTCAGAAAAGATTGATAAAATAGTTGATGATGGCAATCCCGAAAACTTGACAGCACTTGAAAAAGGCAACGAATTTATAAAAGGAGCCGGCGATTTAGTAGACTATTTCACGACAACCGAAGGACTTTGGGTTGGTGCAGCGACCGCATTGGGGCTTGAAACGCTTGGTGCTGGTGCAGCGGCTGCTGCGCCGAGGCTTGCTAAAACCTTGAAACGTTTTGTTCCTGCGGCAATGGGGCTTACAGGCACAGGCATGGAAGGAGTTGGTCTTTACAATGTCTATCAGGCCGAAACAAAAGAAGATGCCAGAGCCGCCGGTGAAACAACTGCCGCCGGTGCTATGTTTGTACAAGGCGCCAATGCTATGGGTTTACAAAAAAAGCGCATTGCTAAGGCTGCCACAGAAAATGAAGTTAAGCCGATTGATATAAAGATTAAAGAAAAATTTACCGAAGCTGATATTATTGCGATGAAAACTAATGATTTAATTGGCAATGATGTAAAACGAGTTCTGGATGAAGCCTTCACAAAAATGAACGTCCCTGAAGCTGCTCGACCAAAATTAGAGGTGATAGGAAAGCTGCGAGACTTCAGCGAATATGGCATTGAAGAAAAATTTACAAAACTGATTAATAGTAGATTGAAATATGACGAGAAGGAACTTAGCCACGTACGTGTTTTTAAACCGGGTGAATCTGTAAAAGACATGACAGATGAGCAGCTTGTTGAAAGATTTAAACTTGTAATAGACGAAATTGCAAACGGCCCGGATCCTGGTGATTTGAAGGCATTAACCTCAAATCCTAAGCGCAAAATGTATACAATTTCAAATGATGAATTGACAAATTTTGTAAATAAAAGTGAGACGAAAGGCGGCTCATATAACCAAGGCAAGCACGAAATTGTATTTAATGCTGACAAGTTGCGCGACGGTACGTATAAGTCAATTGAAGAAGTTGCCGTTCACGAAGCTACTCATGCCGAAAATGCAATTCTCCGGCACATGCTTGCTCAAAGTGAAGCTGATGAAATTGTCAAAGATGCTTTGTTAAGCCGTATTCAAAACGGTGAAGCAGAAGAAATTATATCCTCAGCAAGTTTATTTGGCGCTCAAATGATGAAACCACCTAAGCTTTCACCAAAAATGAAAAATGATTTTTCTAAATTTGCACAAGAGGTTCTTTATGATAAGAATTTTGAATATGCAAATGATTTGGACTCTTATAATAGAAATAAATACCTTTTTAAATCATCATACTCCACACTTGATGAAAAAGTTGAATTAAGTAAAAAAATAGCTGAACTTGAGCCCAAAATAAAACCGTTTTTGGATAAAGTCAGGGCCTTGTTAACTGATAATCCTGAGTTTGTTGAACTTAACGGCGGAAGATATGACGATGCCCTTGATTTGATGCTTCAGTATTGCGAGTCCCACAATATACGCTACAGAAGCTTTTCAAACAATAAAATAGATCAAATTAAAGATGTCAAATTTGAACCTCTCACAAAAGAAGAACATGCTCGTGCTGCTAAATCTTTGCAAGGCTATATTGAAACAATCGAAGGCAATTCAAGGATTAGCGGTTTTAACGCAATATTCGGCGCAACAAAAGAACAGTTCAATCAATACCAATTCTCTTTTGAAGAACTTTTGGCAAGAAACAATGCCGCTAATTTTGAGAAGACAAAACTTTTGCAAAATTTGAATTCCGAACGAATTTCAGACATACAAAAAACAAATATATCAAAACGTCTTGAAGAAATAGAGTTTCAGCTTGAATACAACAAGGTCGGGGAGCAGTATTACAAAGCCTACGGTGATGCCCTAAACAACCCTGAAAATGCCGATATCATCAAAAATCTTCGGGCAATAGAAAAAGAATTCATTGTTCTTGACAACAAAAAGAAAGGCATTATGCCTGATGGCACGACCGCTGACGAGGCCAAAATCAAAACCTATGAATACATTTATGAATTCAAATTCCCTTGGGCGATTGGCGTTGTTTCAAGCGCGTTTGTGGATGAATAAAGTCAAGCCCTCATATTTTGAGGGCTTTTCAATTTGTAAAATTTTGTAAAACCATTTTCATTTATCCCGCAAAAAATTTTTTGTTGCTGTATTAATTATATATCATTAATTGAAGCGAAAGGGAAATAAATGAAAGTTCAGTCAATACATTTTGCAGTACCTAATAATATACCGATGGCATCTTTGAACAAAAAATGTTCTAATCCTGCTAATAATTCAAAATCAGAAAGCTTTGCCAATATGCCCGCTGCAAGCGCTTTGGCTAATATTAACAAAGTAAACTTTACCGGAATGAAATTCCCGCAAGGCTGGGAGCTTGTTAAAATGGAAAAAAATTGCAGTCCTCAGTATCTTAATGATACTATGGGTTTGTTTTTCTTGGAAATGGAAAAAGTCCTGAGAGTAAAGGCTCGTGCTGAAAAGCTTTATGCGGATTTCAAAGGCCTTGCTTCTATAGAAAATGCTATTAGATATAATGATAAGTGTGTTTATCAGCTTCCTCCAACCAAGAATGACTATATTAGAAAATCATTTTTTGTTGATAACAATGACAAGCTTGCAAAATATATTGAAGTAAATACAAATAATAACACTTTTCTGAAAGAATATGTTTATAAAGACGGCAAACCAATTTTGGCTTCAGCCGGTAAATCTACTGTCGATCGTTTTTACGAATATCAAATAAATGATGAGGGCACTGAGAAAATTTTTATTATGAATACTCCTTTCCACGATTTCAAAAGATATATTACTATTGATGAAAAAGGCAGGAAGTCCGACAAGTTATTTATCCGAAGCCACGTGAACGGTAATATAGCTATGCGTCGTAAAGTTGAATAAAAAAAGAGCTTTTAAAAGCTCTTTTTTTATCTTTAATCTCCGTCAATCAGCTTTGTTTGCTCGGCTGTAACATCACAGGATGATTTTGGAACATCGCCTGTGAGTGCGGTATCGTCTTCATCCGGATTAAGAATTTTGTTAACTGAGCAGACGGTGTCATTATCAGTCAGATTTTGAGCGCGAACACCTGTTGCAGGACGGCCCTGACAGCTTATTGAGCCGGCGTTTAATCTTGTAACAACTCCATTTGCTGTAACCATCATAATGTCATCGGATTCTTTTACGATTGTCAGCGCCACAAGTCTTGAGGCCGGTGATTTGAATTTTGTTGCAATAAGCCCTAGACCGCCGCGGTTTTGTGTTCTGAATTCGGATAATTTTGTACGTTTTCCAAAACCGTCGGACGTTACAACAAGCAAGTCAGCGTCATAGTTTTTCGGAACAATATCGCATCCGATAATTGTGTCGCCTGAGCGTAATTTCATAGATGTTACGCCGCGTGCGCTTCTGCCTAAAGGTCTCAAATCTTCAATCGGGAAGCGGATTGCCATACCGCAAGATGTTCCAATAATAATTTCGTCTTTCGCCGTTGCTAATTTAACCCAGCAAAGTTCATCGCCTTCTTCAAGTCCGATTGCGATAATGCCATTGCGGCGGATGTTTGAGAAGTTATCCAGTTCAATGCGTTTGATGTATCCTTTGCGTGTAAGCATAATTAAATTCAAATCATGTGAGAACGCGCTGACCGGAACAACAGCCGTAATCTTTTCATCCTGTTCAATCGGCAGAACGTTAATAATCGGCAAACCTTTAGCCTGGCGGCCTCCTTCCGGGAAGTCATAGACGTTAAGGCTGTAAACAGTACCTTTTGACGAGAAGAAAAGTACTTTATCATGCATCATTGCTGTGAAGAAGTGTTGAATATCGTCATCTTCTTTTGTTTTCATTCCTGATTTGCCGCGTGTTGCACGGTTTTGGCGCTCAAACGTGTCGAGAGAAATACGTTTCAAGTAGCCTTGGTGCGTAATAAATACCGCCATAGGCGTGTTTGGAGTTAAATCTTCAATTGTTACTTCGCCTTGTTCAGGAAGAATTTGAGTTTTTCTATCATCGCCGTATTTTTCTTTATCTTCGAGAAGTTCAGTTTTAATAATGTCAAGGATTTTTTGGCGGCTTGCGAGAATTTCTTCATACTCTTCGATTTTTTTGAGTAATTCGTCGTATTCAGCTTTAACCTTGTCTTGTTCCAAGCCTGTCAAGCGACGTAATTGCATTTCAAGAATAGCGTTAGCCTGGTCAGCGTCTAAGCCAAAGCGGGACATCAAGCCGTTTCTTGCATCATCAGTGGTTTTGGAATTTTTAATCAATTCAATAACTTCATCAATTGAGCCGAGAGCAATGATTAAGCCTGCTAAAATATGTGCTCTTACTTTTGCTTTTTTGAGGAAGAATATCGTTCTGCGTGTAACGATTTCCACTCTGTGTTCAACAAATTCATTGAGCACTTCGTATAAGTTCATCAGACGCGGCTGCTTTCCGCAAAGCGCAAGCATGTTTACGCCAAAAGTCGTTGCGAGTTGTGTGTATTTGAATAAATTATTTTTAACAACATCAGGTTTAGCGTCGCGTTTAAGCTCAATAACGATTCTCATACCTTCGCGGTCGGATTCGTCGCGAATGTCAGAAATGCCTGTAATTCTTTGTTCTTTAACTAAATCAGCAATTTTTTCGATTAACATTGCTTTGTTGACTTGGTAAGGAATTTCGGTAATTACAATTGCGGTGCGGGATTGTCTTCCGCCGCCGCCGGCGATTTCTTCAAACCCAGCAACCGCAGACATTTTAATTGAGCCCCGGCCGGTTTCGTAAGCCTGCTTAATATCACTTAAACCAATAATTGTCGCGGCAGTCGGGAAATCAGGGCCTTTGATATGCTCCATAAGTTCTGCGACTGTGATGTTCGGGTTATCAATCAATGCGATTGTGCCGTCAACGATTTCGCACAAATTGTGAGGAGGAATGTTTGTTGCCATGCCGACTGCAATACCGGAAACACCGTTTAATAAAAGCATTGGAAGTCTTACCGGTAAAACAGAAGGTTCTTGCAATGAGCCGTCGAAGTTTGGTTCAAATTCAACGGTTTCGCAGTCAATATCCGCAAGCATAGATTGCGTAATTTTGTGCATTCTTGCTTCTGTATACCTCATTGCGGCAGCGCCGTCGCCGTCAACGGAGCCGAAGTTTCCGTGGCCGTCAACGGTCAGATATCTTGTTGAAAAGTCTTGAGCCATACGAACAAGTGCTTCATAAACCGCGCTGTCGCCGTGCGGGTGGTATTTACCGAGAACTTCACCAACAATACGGGCGCATTTTTTAAACGGTTTATCAGGTGTCATTCCAAGCTCGTTCATTGCGTATAATATGCGTCGGTGAACGGGTTTAAGACCGTCTCTTACATCCGGCAGCGCACGCCCTACAATTACGCTCATCGCATAATCAATGTAAGACCTTTTCATCTCTTCTCTTATATTGACAGGAATTATCTTTCCGTCATCAAAAATGTTTTGTTGGCTCAAAACTCTATCCTCCAGTGTCTAGTAATTCTTATAACAATATAATAGCACAAAAACGCATTTAAGGGTATTTTTAAATTTATCGTTACATAAAGGCTGTATTTGAGTGAAAATTGTGTTATAATGTTTATGAAGGAATTAATGAATGCCGTTTGAATTTCAAAAATTTGATATTCCTGATTTAATCCTCATTACACCAAAGGTTTTTGAGGATGAGCGCGGTTTTTTCATGGAAACTTACAAGCAATCTGACTTTCTGGAAAAAGGAATTGACGTTGAATTCAACCAGGACAACCACTCAAAGTCAGCGGCTAAGGTTTTGCGCGGTTTGCATTTCCAAAAATCTCCGCACGAACAGGCAAAACTTGTGCGCTGTGTAAAGGGAAGAATTTTTGATGTTGCAGTTGACTTGCGAAAAAATTCCAAAACCTTTAAAAAATATGTTCAAGTAGAGCTTTCAGAAGATAATAAGAAAATGCTGTATATTCCAAAAGGTTTCGCACATGGTTTTGTTGTTCTTTCAGACGAGGCTGAAATATGCTACAAGGCGTCCGGTGAATACGCCCCTCAAGCCGATGGCGGCGTTCTTTGGTCTGATAAAGATTTGAATATAGATTGGGGTGTTGACTTTCAGCCGATTTTAAGTAAAAAAGACATGGAACTTCCGTGTCTGAAAGATTTGATTGATAAGGAGGAACTATGAGAATCCTTGTTTGCGGCGGTGCGGGCTTCATTGGGAGCTGTTTTATCAAGCATATGCTCGAAAGCTATCCGAATTATAAAATTATAAACTTAGATGCCCTGACTTATGCGGGTAATCTTGATAATCTTAAAGATATACAAAATAATAAAAATTATGACTTTTTCTGGGGCAATATTTGCGATCGTGATACAGTCGACAGATTAATGTCTAAGGTTAATGCGGTTGTGAATTTTGCCGCCGAAAGCCATGTAGACCGCTCTATTGTAAATCCAAATGTCTTTATTGAAACAAATATCAAAGGCACGCTTACACTTTTAGACAGTGCAAGACAACACGGGATAAGAAGATTTATACAGATTTCTACTGATGAAGTCTACGGGTCATTGAACAAAGACGATTATTTTTATGAAACTACGCCTTTGGCTCCGAATTCGCCTTACGCGGCCTCAAAAGCAAGTGCGGATATGCTTGTTCGATCTTTTTATAAAACGTATAATTTTCCGGGTATTATAACGCGAAGCTCCAACAATTACGGGCCTTTCCAATACCCTGAGAAACTTATACCGTATTTCATAACACAGCTTTTAAAAGGTGAAAAAGTTCCTGTATACGGCGACGGGTCAAATATTCGCGATTGGCTTTTTGTGTATGACCATTGCCGCGCAATTGATATTGTGCTTCATAAAGGTAAACCCGGCGAAGTTTACAATATTGGCGGACACAATGAAAAAACTAATCTTGAAATGACAAAAATTATTTTGGATTCACTGGGCAAAGACGAGTCTTGTATTGAATACGTTGAGGATAGGCCGGGCCATGACAAGCGTTATGCGATTTGCAGCGATAAAATTCAAAAAGAACTTGGATGGAAGCCTGAAATATCTTTTGAAACCGGTATTGCGCTTACGATTGACTGGTATTTAAACAACAGAGAATGGATTGATAATATTCAAATGAGGAAAGCAGGATTTAGTTTATGAAAGTACTGGTAACAGGAGCAAATGGAATGCTTGGGCAGGATTTATGCCCGATACTGGAAGATGTCGGATGTTTTGTAATCGAAACAGACATTGATACACTTGATATAACTGACTTTGATAGTGCTCAAAGCTTTATAAATCAGGTTCATCCGGATATTGTAATACATTGCGCGGCTTATACAGACGTTGACGGCGCCGAAGAAAATTTTGAGCAAGCTGAATTAATCAACGCCAAAGGTACTGAAAATATTTCAAAAATTTGTGCAGAATTGGATGTTCCTATAATTTATATTTCAACTGATTACGTATTTGACGGCAGGAAAAATACACCTTATACAGCAGATGATTTGCCAAATCCGATTAATAAATACGGGCTTTCAAAGCTTCACGGCGAGGAGGCTGTTAAAAAATATTGTGAAAAGCATTATATTGTGCGCACAAGCTGGCTTTACGGCCATTACGGAAAGAATTTCGTTGAAACAATGCTTGCTAAAGCTGATGAGGAATTAAAAGTGGTAGAAGACCAAATTGGCTGCCCGACTTGGACAGTTGAACTTGCAAACGGCATTTTGAAACTGTTCGCTAAGCCTTATGGAATTTATCATATTTGCGGAAATGGCGACACATCTTGGTATGGTTTTGCAAAAGAGATATTTAAGCAGGCAGGAAAAGATGTTAAATTAGAGCCTTGTAAAAGTAATGAATTTGAACGTCCTGCCAAGCGCCCGGCATACAGTGTTTTGGGCGGTGAAAAGTTTTGCAGAAATTGGCAAAGCGCACTGCATGACTATCTTGAACTGCGGGAGGTGTAAATGAAAGGAATTGTACTTGCAGGCGGAACAGGCATGAGGCTTCACCCAAGCACAATTGCGGTTTCAAAACAGCTTTTGCCAATCTACGATAAACCCATGATTTACTATCCAATTTCGGTACTTATGCTTGCCGGAATCCGCGATATAATGATAATTTCAACACAAGAAGATCTGCCGAATTTTAAAAAACTTCTAAAAGACGGTTCGCAATTTGGGGTAAGATTTACCTATGCAGTTCAGGAAAAGCCTGAAGGCATTGCACAAGCCTTTATTATCGCAGAAGATTTTATTCAAAATGACTGCTGCGCGTTGATATTGGGCGATAATATTTTTTACGGACAGGGCTTTTCCGGGCTTTTGAGAAAGGCTGTTAAAAATATTGAAACAAACGGCGGCGCGGAAGTTTTTGCATACCAAGTTAAAGATCCTCAGCGTTTTGGTGTTGTTGAATTCGATTGCAATAACAAGGCTGTTTCAATAGAAGAAAAACCTCAATCCCCAAAGTCGGATTACGCTGTAACAGGTCTGTACTTTTATGACAAAAACGCAAGCCAGTACGCAAAGCAGCTTGAAAAATCACCGCGCGGCGAGTATGAAATTACTGATTTAAATAACATCTATCTTCATAACGGAAAGTTACAAGCGGAATGTTTTGGGCGCGGCTTTGCCTGGCTTGACACCGGAACTCATGAATCAATGCTTCGAGCGTCCCAGTTTGTGCGTACTGTCGAGGAAAACCAGGGAATAAAAATTGCCTGCCTTGAAGAAATAGCTTACAGAAAAGGCTTTGTAAGCGCAGAAGAAATTCTCAATCATCTTGAAAATATTAAAGAAAACATGTATAATGAGTATGTGAAACGAATTTTAAAATAAACAGAAAGGAGCTGTAAACCATGAATAATCAACAATCCTTGGGGGGGG
>USGC01000064.1 GCA_900554095.1 uncultured bacterium | reverse complement strand
CTTTTAGTACAATTGTTGCGTCTGGTAAAAATTCATCTATGCCACATGCAGTACCAACAAATAAAAAAATAGAGGCAGGAGACCCAATAACAATAGATATGGGGTGTAAATACAAAGGATATTGTTCAGATATGACAAGAACGATATTTGCAGGATATGTACCAGAAGAAGTAAAACCAGTATATGAACTAGTTTTAAAAAATCAGAGACAGGTAATTAATGAAATGAAAGAAGGAGTAAACCTAAAGCTTGTAAGTAGAATGGTTGAAAACGATTTTAAATTACATGGATATGACTTAATACATGCGTTAGGACATGGAGTAGGATTACAGATACACGAATTTCCGTATGCAAGTACTAGAGTTGACTTTGTGTTAAAAAATAATATGATAGTAACAGATGAACCAGGAATATATATACCAAATCAATTTGGTGTAAGAATAGAAGATACGGTGCTTGTAAACAGGGGAATGAGTACAAGTTTAACAAAGTCAGAAAAAGATTATGTGGTTGTAGACGAATAAAATTAGTTAAAATGAGACATATTAACTTTTTACGAAATTTCAACATGTTGTGCTTGGTCGGAGCTCCTTCGGACTCCTCAAAAGGCGGGCTCGACCTTATTTTTCAAAATGAAATTATTCTTACATATTAATATAAATTTAGTATTACTAATGAGTGATGAAAGGATATAGTATGAATGATTTTATAACTGTCGTTGGTGGCGGATTAGCTGGTTCTGAGGCTACGTACCAGATTGCTAAAAGAGGCATAAAAGTTAAGTTATATGAGATGAAACCTAATAATTTTTCGCAAGCACATTCGAATAATAATTTAGCAGAGATTGTTTGTAGCAATTCTTTTAAGTCTAATTTGCACACGAATGCTTGTGGACTTTTAAAGGAAGAACTAAGAAATTTAGATTCCCTTCTTATTAAAGTTGCTGATGAAACTGCCGTGCCAGCAGGACAGGCTCTAGCTGTTGATAGAGAGGTGTTTTCTAAAAAGGTTACAGAAACCTTAGAAAACATGGAAAATGTAGAAATAATAAGGCAAGAAATTGGAAAAGATGGACTATCAATAGAAAGCATTGCAAAAGATGGAATTGTTATAATTGCAACAGGCCCACTTACTTCTGATGCCTTATCTAAGCAAATTTTAGAACTTACAGGAGAAGATGACTTACACTTTTATGATGCAGCAGCACCAATAATATTCAAAGATAGTATTGACATGAATATAGCTTTTTATGGCAATAGATATGAACAAGAAAGAGCTAAAGATGAAGATGTAGAAGAATGGAAAGCAAAGCAGAAAAATGATGGAGATGCAAGCTATATAAATCTTCCAATGAATAAAGAAGAATATGAACATTTTTGGAATGAATTAGTTAATGCAGAGGTTGTAGAATTACATCAATTTGAAAAAAGAGAAATTTTTGAAGGCTGTATGCCAGTTGAAGTAATGGCAAAGAGAGGAATAGATACATTAAGATATGGCCCATTAAAGCCAATGGGATTTACAGATCCACGTACAGGTTACAGGCCATATGCACTAGTTCAGTTAAGGCAAGACAATAAAGATGCAACAATTTATAATATTGTTGGATTCCAAACAAATTTAAAATTTGGAGAACAAAAACGAGTATTTAGTATGATACCAGGTTTAGAAAATGCGGAATTTGCAAAATATGGAGTAATGCATAGAAATACTTTCATAAATTCTACAAAATTATTAGATAGAACCTATCAATTAAAGAAAAACAAAAACATATATTTTGCGGGACAAATTACAGGAGTAGAAGGATATGTAGAATCTATTTCATCTGGATTAGTTGCTGGAATAAATGCTGTAAAGCAATTAAAACAAGAAGAAAAAATTGAGTTTTCTGAATATACAATGATAGGAGCTTTGGCTCAATATATATCGACGCCAAATGAAAAATTTCAACCAATGAATGCAAATTACGGGATTTTACCAGAGCTAGAGGGAAAAAAGATATCAGAAAAAAAATTGAAATATGGAAAATTATCAGATAGAGCGTTAGAAAAATTAAATTCACAAAATATTGCAAAAATATAACAAAATATTACATTTTTGTTAAAATACACACAAATTTTTTTTCTTATGGTATATTTATTTACATATATTAGTAACTATTTCTCTTTTCTATATAAAAAATACTTATAAAGTATATACGAAAGTTGTGAAGTACAAAAAAAGGATATTATCATGGTTGAAAAAATTAATGGCGGCAACACGCCTGACTACAACAAAATTACGTTAAAAAACACCAAAACAGGCAAAAACGAAACATTTCTAATTCCGCTTGGCAAAAAAGTTACCATTGGCAAAAACGAGTACGATATGAGCAAGCTTAAAAACGGTGAGCTTGTCCTGACCGGCGACGGAAAAAAAGATTCCGATTTTCAATTGACAGGTTTGACCTTAGAAAAAATGGACACGAACAAAGACGGCAAAATTGATCAAAAAGACACTGACCCGAAATTGGCTGAAAAGTTAAACCAAGGCGTCGCAAAAGATTCTAAATACTATGTCTTTGACGCCGGCGATGACGGCGCAAACGCTTACGTCGAAAAAGGCGAAGGCGGTGCTGTATTCAGCACAGAAAACGGTGCGCCTTTTGAATTCGGCATTGAAAAGAACGACTAATTTTCAAGGAGTTTAAATATTTCAAAAACGGGTGAAACCAGTTCTTCAACAGGACAGGTTTCATCCAGTTCTAATGTTATTGCGGGAATTTTCTTTTCTACCCCTGCATAAGTACCAAAGCTTCCCGGGGTTGGATAGCCAATGTTTTCTTCCACCGGATACTTGATGATTTTTGATATTTTTTTGGAAATCTCTTTTGCGTCTCCGTCGTAATTCACCACCTTGAAAGGCGCGTGAAGTGTCAATATTAACGTTGGCTTGTATTCTTCAATAACTTCCATCACAAACTTTGTTTCAATCTCGCTTGCAGGCCGCTCGCCGCCAAAAAACTCATCACGTGCGGTATATTCCCAGTTTTCTGTCGGAAAATTCCGGTTTAAATCAATTCCGTTTGCGTTAGTGCGTTTATTTTCAGCCATTCCGTCAGGATTAAGGCAGGGCACAAAAAGAAGCGGACTATCCAGGTTTTCTGAAATATATTTTTCAATCAAAAATTTTCCCTGAGGTTCATCGCCGTGAAAAACGCCAATCACAAGGGTATGATTGTTCTTTTTCCCGCCATACAGACGAATTTTGTTATTTAATATACTTGTCGTCTCTTTTAAAATTTTCATAATTTTTACTCAAAAAGCGCTTCTATAAATTCTTCAGAATTAAAAGTTTTTAAATCTTCCATTTTTTCGCCGACACCCACAAGCTTTACCGGTAATTTCATTTCTTTAGCAACAGCGAGAATTATAGCGCCCTTTGCCGAGCCGTCAAGCTTGGTAAGCGCGACTGATGTGAGGTTTACGGCATCCAGAAAAACCTTTGCCTGCTGCAATCCGTTTTGACCGGTGTTTGCATCCAATACAAGCATAGTTTCGCGAAGACTTTCCGGTGCGTTTTTATCAATTACTGATTTGATTTTGGACAACTCTTCCATGAGGTTGAATTTGTTGTGAAGCCGGCCAGCGGTATCAACTAAAATTACATCATAGCCGTCGTTTTTGGCCTTTTGAATTGCCTCGTAAACAACCGATGCCGGATCTGCCTTGTCGCGGCGCACAATGTCAGCGCCGGCGCGTTTTGACCAAATATCAAGCTGCTCTTCGGCCGCTGCTCGAAATGTATCGCCGGCTGCGATAAGCACTCTTTTGCCTTCCTGTTTGAATTTATAAGCAAGTTTCCCGATTAAAGTTGTCTTTCCAACGCCGTTTACACCGGTTATAAAGTATATGTTAAGTTCGTTTTCCTTAAAATTCAATGTATTTTCGCCCGCGTCTTTTAACGTCTTCAAAAACTCTGATTTCAGGTAATCTTTGACATCTGACGGCTTAATTTTATCTTGCGAGCGAAGTTTGTCTACAAGCTCTGCCGCGTAGTTTACGCCCAAATCAGCACTTATAAGAAGATCTTCCATATCGTCAAGCACGAATTCGGAAAATTCTTCTTCCTGAGCGACACTCTCAACAACGTTTCCCACAAGGTTTTGCGCTGTGTTAGAGACAGCTTGTTTCAGATTATTAAATTTATCCGAAAAGAATTTGAACATTATTTAAGTCCGTTTTCTACAATAACTTTCGCTAAGATACCGTTGATAAATGACGCGCTGTCATCTGTTGAATATTTTTTAGCAAGTTCAAGCGCTTCATCAACCACAACTTTCATAGGCGCGTCTTTGATAAACAGAAGTTCGACAATTGCAATGCGCAAAATGTCGCGATCCATTTTAACCAAGCGCTGCAAATCCCAGTTGCGCGCGTGTTTTTGGATAATCTCATCAACTTCTTTGTGATGTTTTTGGAAATATTCAGCGATAGTAATTGCGTAATTTTTAACATCGCTTTGCGCGTCAAGTGTTGTAAACTCTGCAATCTCAAGCGCTAAAAGCGCTTTATCAGCAATATCAATCATTTCATTGATTCTGCCTGTCATGTCAGACGTCATTGGAAGCGGCACAGGCACATTTGTAACCCCCAAAGGTCTGTTCAAATTTGTTTCGTGCATTGCTTCAATATCGTCAATCTGATTGCGCATCTCAACAAGCGCCCCAACTGTAATTTTTAATTCTTCAGACGCATTATTCGTTAAAATTCTGACGGATTTCAAAATAATATCTTCAAGGTCAGATTTTGAGTAGTTAGTAATCTTTTTATCAAACTGTGAAAATAATATAAATGCCAATTCTCTGGCTGCTCTGCGGGCTTGCATATATAATACCTCTTTTACTTTTTATGTAGTTCTACAAAGTTAATGTAGCATAAAAAATTTTGTTCGACAACAAAAAAAGGGAGACAGGGATAATGAAAGAATTAAAATTTTGCTGCCTCCCCACCTTTTATCGGGATGATAAAAGTTAAAAAATTTAATATATGATATATTTAATAAAATTATTCATATTAAATATTATATAATTATTTTTCATTTTGTCAAGTGATATGAAAAATAATATCATGCTATTATGAATGATATATACATAGAAATCAAGAAAATACTTTTAGAAAACGGAATATCAATGTCGAAGCTTATTAAAAAAATGCAGGCTGCCGGACACAAAGTGCCATCCCAAGGTAATTTGTCCAATACATTTCTCAAGAAAAATGTAAAATTCCGCATAGTCCAAGAAATCCTGGATTTCTTAGGATACAAAATTACAATTGAAAAAAAATAAAAACACTTGAAAAATTTTAAAAATATGTTATAATAAAGAAAAGGGCGAGGATGCGCTAACATCCTCTTGAAAGCCCCTTTATTTGGTTTTGAGCGCTAAGATAATCAATAAGATTAGTATTAGCGCTTTTTCGCTAACCGCGAAAATCACCACTATCACCTCCTTTCTTAACGGTTTTACAAATTTTCAGTTCGTGCCGATAAGATAAGTTAATGATACAGGGCTTGCCCTTCTTATTCATATTACTTAATTTTATCTCATATTAAATCAACCAAATTCAGGATTTATCATTAATTTCTTAAGGGGTTGAATTTTTTTTTAAATAGGTTATAATATAAGAAAAGGGCGAGGATGCGCGAACACCCTCTTGAAAGCCCACTAATGTTGATATTTTAGAGTTAATGCTATCAATAAGATAAGTATTAACTCTATTTTTGTAATACTAATTATCAACCTTATCACCCCCTTTCCTAAAAGTTTTCAACAAATTTTCAGTTCGTGCCTTTAGGTAAGTTAATGATATCAGGGCTTGCCCTTCTTATTCTATCGTAGCATTATTTTTTATTTCCACATCGTGTATTTATTGGATTTATTATTAATTTATATTAAATCGGCTGCCCGGTAGGAGCTTCGCACCAAAGGCCCTATTTGCCAATGTTTAAAGCCGATTTCCTCCGCCAGTCTGTTTAATTCTTTAAACTCCTCCGGTGTGTAATATTTCGCAACTTCAAGATGAGCCTTTGATGGCTGAATGTATTGCCCTATTGTTAAAATATCACAGCCTGCCGATTTTAAATCTTTCAGCGTCCGCTCGATTTGCTCAAAACTCTCGCCCAATCCCACCATTAAACCCGATTTTGTGCTGATATCACTGTTGGTTTTTATATATTTTAAAACCTCTAGAGAACACCTGTAATCTCCTTGCGGGCGAGCTGTTTTGAAGAGCGGTTCTACAGTTTCAATATTATGATTAAAAACGTCCGGCTTTGCCTCGATAATTCTGTCAAGTGCCGTGGTATCACCTTTGAAATCAGGTGTCAGAATTTCGATTTTAACATCAGGTGAAAGTTTTCGGATTTCGCGTATGCAATTGCAAAAATGCCCCGCACCGCCGTCAGGCAGGTCATCGCGCGTAACCGATGTGATTACAGAATACTTCAGCTTCAAATCAAAGACCGCCTTTGCAACTCTTTTAGGCTCATCTTCATCAAGCGGCAGAGGCTTTTCGCAGCCAATATTACAGTAACGGCAGTTGCGAGTACAAACGTTTCCCATGATTAAAAATGTTGCTGTGTTTTTTGTGTAACATTCGTTTTTATTAGGGCAGCGCGCGTTCTCGCAAACCGTATTCAGACAGTTTGTCTTTAATACACGCCTCACTGTTCTCGTTGTTTCTGTATCTATTATTGGCCGTTTTAGATATTCCGGTAATCTTTTTTGCATGAGGGCTCCCTTTTTTTCTCATTTTATTATATAATAAAAGAAAAAGGAGGTCGTATGAAAAAATTACTTGCTTGCTTATTCTGTCTTTGCATAATTACAGGCGCGGCATACGCTGCCGACAAAGGTAAATATGAAGAAGAAACTTACACCGAAAACGGCAAAACCGTAACTGTAAGGACTTATGAAGACGGTTCAAAGGAAACAATTACCCAAACTCCTCGCAGAGTTCGCTGGTATGATCCAAGCACCTACTGGGATTTTGGCAAACCAAAATTCAACAGCTACGGTTTTGGCCAAAACCCTGTAAGATAAAATTATTGAAGTCTGCTCAGGCATTCAAAAATTCCCTCGGAATATGTCGGATGCGCAAAGCAGACTTCTTTTAACTTAGAAACACTTACATCATTCTGCATTGCAATTAAAACCTCGTGAATAAGCGCAGAAGCTTCTTTAGAAACAATATGAACTCCGGCAATTTTGTCGTTTTGTGCAAGAATTTTTATAAACCCGTCTGTGCTGTTGTCGCAATGAGATTTTCCGAGTGCGGAGATTAAAACAGTAGACTTTTGGTATTCACCGGGGGTTAAATCCTGCTCTCTCAAGCCTGCCCAGGCAATTTCAGGGTTTCCGTAGACTACCGATGGAATTAAGTCTTTGTTGTATAAAAGCTCACAAGTTTCGCACAGAGCCTGCTTTATGGCATAATGCGCAAGTTGAATTTCGCCGCACACGTCGCCTATGTATTTAACTCCCGGAACTTTTTCAGACGTAAGAGGTTTGCGTCCTGTTGCAACCAAGACACAATCCGGCGAAATCGTTTCGCCGTTTGATAGAGCTAAAATCCCATCATGAACTTTTTCAACACAAGTCGAGGTATAAAATTTGATTTTCTTTGTCTTAAAAATCCTCTCGACGCGTTTGGAAACTTCCACATCAGCCAAAGGCAGAAGATGTTCAGATAATTCAACAACCGTAACTTCTGTACCAAAAGCGTTAAAAATCCGAGCCCACTCTGTGCCTATCGCCCCGGAGCCAACAATTACTATGGATTTTGGCAGAGCTTTCAATTTCAAAATATCGTCTGAATTTAAAATGAATTTATGGTCAAAAACAATACCTTTGGGCGCGCAAGGTTCGGAGCCGACAGCGGAAATTATTTTTTCGCATTCATATTTTTGACTGTTTGCGGTTATGGTGCGTGCGTCAATTATCTTTGCTTCGGCTGAAACAATTTGCACACCTGCGTTTTTTAGCATTAATTCTAAAGACTTACGGAGTTTTTCGACAGTCTTGTCCTTGTGCTCCATAACTTTTGAAAAATCAACCGCGGCATTTTCAACGAAAATCCCGATATCTGATGCGCATTTAAGATCTTCAAAAACTTCTGCCGAATGCAAAATTGTTTTAGTCGGAATACAACCGCGGTTCAGACAAACGCCGCCGGGCTTATCTTTTTCAAAAAGAACAACTTTTAAACCTTGCTGCGCTGCATTTATAGCCGCTGTATACCCTGCGGGCCCCGCTCCGACAACACCTAAATCGAATTTTTCCACTTAACCCTCCTTATCTAAAGATGGTTTTATTATAGCACAAAATCAGATTAATACCTGACTTTGAACGGGTAATCTTCCGGGATTTTCCAGCCGTTGTACTGAATGTAGGCTGTGCAATAATGCCCATTGTCTTTGGTACACTTATATTCGCTATTCCCGTTTATAAGACCTTCTAAAGTCCCGTCCCAGGCAAATTTGTAAGGCTCAAACGTCCTTCGACCTGCATTTGCCCAACCTGGATTATCTGATACAGGGTTATAATGAAATCTAAATGCGCAAATACCAAGGACATCAACAACTCTCTTGGATCCGAGACATTTTGTATACTCTTGGGTATAAAACATCCAATCATTTATTGAGGTTTCGTGCGTATAGGCAAAAGCTCCACCGTCTGCAAAGTGAAATACCGGAGTGCCTCCCGAGGTATATTTTGTTTCAGTTATTTTCATATATGGCGCAAGGTACTTATTAACCCACTTTTCACGGTCTGATTTTCCGGTTACAGGCCGGCCTTGAGCGTCTTTTTCAAGGTCATCGTACTTTGCATACCAATACGTTCTGTCCCCGTAATCCACTTCCGCTAAGGTTATTGCCTGGTTTATTGCGGAGTAGAATTTCATTAAGCGTGTTTCTACGACTTTGTTTG
>USGC01000063.1 GCA_900554095.1 uncultured bacterium | reverse complement strand
GGGGGGCTCGCGGGTTCTTACCGCTTAAAGGTAAAAATTGTTGGGGTGAAGGTTTTACATTAGCAGAAGTATTGATAACTTTAGGCATAATCGGCGTTGTCGCCGCGATGACAATGTCAACGATAATGTCGAATTACCGGAAAAAACAAGCGGTTGTTCAGTTGAAAAAAGCATACAGTGAAATTTCTCAGGCTTTAACTTTGGCTCAAACCGAATTTGGAATGATAGAGGACTGGGATTTTACTAATATACCTTTTGCAGAGAGGTCTAAGTATTTTGCACAAAACTTTCTTTTAAAAAACATAAAGACAATAAAAGTATGCAATCCGACATCCCCTGACTGCTGGAAAGAACCTGTAAATACAAGTGGTCGGCTTGCAATGTGCAGGACTGAACATTTAGGCGGTAATTATATATCGTTCATATCGTCGTCAGGATACAGTGTTTTCTCTTGGGTAGCTGTAAGCGGGCATGATGGTGGGGTTTGTGTTGACCTTAACGGCCCGTTAAAAGGAGATTCGATTGTGGGTAAAGACGTATTTCTTATTTATTTCAATTCAAGAATGGACGACAGTCGTAACCCAGGTGTTTTTATGTATGGAGGATTTAAGAAAAATATTCTGAGTCGAGATGAGTTGCTTAATGACCCAACATATGGTTGTGCTACAGTCGAACACGATTGGGGCGGTGCATATTGCGGCTTGTTGATACAGCGTGATGGCTGGGAAATTAAAGATGATTATCCTTGGAAGTAGCGGTGTTGACCCCCTCACCACGTCGCTAACGCTCCTGTCCTCTCCCGCAAGGGGAGAGGAAGAATAACAAAATTTATATGAAGCAGACGATTATCCTATTAAGTTATAAAAATATTGAACTCTTTGCATAATAGCGTTTTTGCGTTAAAATATTCCTATAGATTACAGATAATAAAAAGGAATTAATAATGCTTAGAACCGGGATTGTCGGATTGCCGAATGTTGGAAAATCAACTTTATTTAATGCTTTGACCAGTGCGAAAAACGCGCAGAGTGCTAACTATCCGTTTTGTACAATTGAGCCTAATGTCGGGGTGGTTAATGTACCTGATGAGCGGCTTGAGGTATTAGCTAAGCTTTGCAAAACAGAGGAGATAATTCCGACGGCTATTGAATTTGTCGACATTGCCGGCCTTGTAAAAGGTGCCAGCAAAGGCGAAGGGCTTGGTAACCAATTCCTCCACAACATTCGCGAAGTTGATGCGATAATTCAGGTTGTAAGATGCTTCGACGATCCGAACACAATTCACGTTGCCGGTAAAGTTAACCCACTCGATGATATTGAAGTTATCAATACAGAACTTGCACTTGCAGATTTGGCTTCAGTTGAACGCCGCCAGTCAAGAATTGCAAAACAGGCTAAAGGCGGCGACAAAGATGCTGTTCTTGAAAATAATGTTTTAAATAAATTAACTGACCTGCTTAGTGAAGGTACTTTTATTAATATTAAAGATCATTTCACAGAAGACGAAATTCCTGTTGTAAAAATGCTTAACTTGATGTCAACCAAACCTGTAATATATGCGGCCAACGTTTCTGAATACGATCTTAAAGACGGCAACAATTACACTAAGCAAGTCCAAGAATACGCCTCAAAACATAATGCTGAAGTCGTTTTGATTTCCGCTAAAATCGAAGAAGAACTCGCTGAGCTTGGCGAAGATGAAGCCAAAGAATACCTCGCAGAGCTTGGAATTGAGGATAGCGGCATAAATCGTATGATTAAATCAGTTTATAAACTGCTGAATTTAAGAACATTTATAACTGCCGGCGAAAAAGAAGTACACGCTTGGACAATTCCGGCAGGTGCGAAAGCTCCTCAAGCTGCCGGGGTAATTCATACTGATTTTGAAAAAGGGTTTATCAGAGCAGAAATCACGCCATATAACGAGTTTGTCGCTTGCGGAAGCTACGCCGCTTGTAAAGACAAAGGCGTTACAAGACTTGAAGGCAAAGACTATATTGTTCAAGATGGCGACTTAGTCCATTTCCGCTTCGCAGTTTAACCTGTCGGGGAATTGTGTGAAATATTTATTTCGTTTTCAATTCAGGTATGGAAATAAATGAAATTTTAAATGGGATAAACGATTTTTTCTACACTAATAAAACAAAAGATGTAGAATTTAGACTAGAGCAGCTCAAACGACTCAGAGATGCTGTGAAAAAATATGAGCCGGAATTTATAAAAGCCCTCAGTGAAGATTTAAGAAAACCTGAGTTTGAAGCTTATATAACAGAAACCGGTTTTGTTTTGCACGAATTAAATTATGCGATAAAACATTTGAAAAAATGGGCAAGAGCTAAAAGAGTGCCTTCGCCATTTTGGATTATGCCGGCTAAGTCTATGATAATTAAAGAACCGTTTGGAACTGTTCTAATTATCGGGCCTTATAATTATCCGGCTCAGCTTCTCCTCTGTCCCTTAATCGGCGCAATCGCAGCAGGTAACTGTGCTGTCGTTAAATCTTCCAAAAATACCCCAAAAACTTCTGAAGTTTTGCACCGTATGATTAGTGAAACTTTCAATCCTAATTATATTAAAAGTATTCACCCAACAGAAATTCCCAGTGTTGAATTAGTCAGCGCTCCATTTGATTACATATTTTTCACAGGAAGCACGCAAACAGCCAAAAGTGTTGCAAAAGCTGCTGCGGAAAATCTTACACCTATCACGCTGGAACTTGGCGGAAAAAGTCCTACCATTGTTGATAAAACAGCCGATTTAGAGGTCGCAGCCAAAAGAATTGCCTGGGGTAAATTCCTTAATGCCGGCCAAACCTGTATTGCACCGGATTACGTTTTTGTTCATGAAGAAGTGAGAAACGAATTCATCGAATTGTTAGTCCGCACTATCAGGCACTTTTACGGCGTATATGTTCAGGAAAGTCCGGATTTTGGACGGATAGTTAATGAGCAGGAATTTTTCAGGCTTCGCGATATAATCGAAAAAGAAAATGCCAATATAATTTCTGGCGGCCAAACTGATGAATGCGGACTTTATATCGAGCCCACATTAATTGATGCTTCATTTGATTCTTACTCTATGCAGCAGGAAATTTTCGGTCCAATTCTACCTATTCTGACTTGGACTGATATTGATGAAGTAATCCGCTTAATCCGAACTAAACCAAAACCTTTAGCGCTTTACATATTTTCAAAGGACAAAGATTTAAATAAAAAAGTTATAAAAAGCTTGTCATTCGGAGGCGGAGGTGTTAATGATACTTTGAACCAATTGATGAGTGCCAAACTTCCTTTTGGCGGTATAGGCTTGTCCGGCATGGGAGAATACCACGGCAAATATACTTTTGACACCTTTACTCACGAAAAAAGTATTATTATCAGAGATGGTTCAGTATCTTTCGACAAATTTTTCCCTCCATATAGCGAAAAAGCTTTGGAGTTTGCAAAGAAATTCTTCAACTGAATTCTAACCTGCTAAATTGAGTGATTTTCCATTTTCAGATGCTTTATTTCGCAGGTTGATTAATCTTTGCTGAATAACCTGGTTATTTTTCAAATAACTGTTATAGATTTCGGTTTTTTTCGGCTCATAATAAAGGATTAAAGTTGTGTCATCAATCTCAATTTGGCTGTCATAACGATTGCCGTCATGGCCTTTTACGTATCGTTTAAGGACATTGTTGCCATTTTCGTTTCTGACGATGTACCAATCGTTTTTGTCTGCGGCATTTTTAAATATAGTGCCGGGTTTGACAAGGGATGACAATTCCATAAATTTGTAAGTATTTTTCTTATAGCCCATATCACCGGTATTTAGTTGAACAGAGGGCAGATAAACCTTATACGGCTTATAGCCTGAAGCATAATCGTGATTTATCCCTGCGGTGTTGAAAAGGGTAATAACCATAGCTCCATCAGTGCTTTGTCTAAGTTGTGCGCCAATATCAATATTGCCGCCTTCGTGTACAAAACCTTGCTGGTTTTTTAATATGTAAGGTGTTCCATCATTTAATGCGCGCAGTTCAGGTCGGGCGCGAAGACCCATTATTTTATTCATTTCTGCATAATGGTCTTGGATATACTTATATTGGGTATTTTTCGGATCAAGCCATTCTTGGTGCAGAACACCGCGGTTTTGCAGGTATATGTTTTTAGTTTTAGTTTCGTAACCGGTTGAGCCCATGTCATCTCCGGCGTATAAAGTCGGAAGTCCGGGAAGTGCAACTAAAAACTTCATCATACCTTGAAGCTTTGCAAATGCTGGTTCTAGAATTCTTTTTAGAGTATTATCTTTTAACTCTTGAAGCTGTTCATCGTTAAGATAATGTTTCAATTTATGAGTTGCTATTGCTTGATCAAAAACAATGTCAATAGCTACATCTATGGGTTTTACACCAAAACCGTCGCCTTCATATTTTTTTCCTAAGTATTCATTATGAGCAAGTTCTATTAAAGCATCAGTGATAGAAGTAGCGGCTTGTTTGCGTTGCGTTTCATTAAGCCCATTGAGTTTTTCTATTTCCGGTCTAAGGTTGTCCTTCAAAACTTCTGTCATTGCCAAGGCTTTTGGACTCAAGCGCAAATAGTCAATTGATTCTTTTTTCAATTTATATTTTTTCATATCAAGACTGCTCATTGTCTCATCACAAACCTCGTTTAAGATGCGACAAGCTTTGTCTCTATAATAGGTGTTGTTCTTGTCATCGACATCTGTATTGAATAAGTCTGTATCCATAATTAAACCATGCAAAATTCTTGGCTTATCGTGGTTTCCGATAAAGTTATAAGAATATATAATTGATTCCAATGCGCCGGATTTCAAGAAATCTAAGGATTTGTCTGTAACCCTGTGGCTCAGGCCCCAGTCATAACCGTTATGAGTGCCATTGTCGTTTTCTTCAAAGGTTTTTCCAAACGTATTCATAAGAGAGGAGAAGTAATAAGAATAGTTGGCAATTGCGGTCATTCCGGTTTCTCGCATAAGCTTTTTAATCATATCTTCAGTCGACGTATATTTGATATTATTTTTGCCGCCGCCTTTTGCTAATAAATCTCCTTCATCAGTTACTTCTGCAACGATGTAGGCATTTCGGTTTTGATTATAAACTTGTTCAGAGAATGTTTTCCAGAAATTTGAAACTTTTTGCCATGTATTATCCAGGGTGGTGTGGCTGTTTCTCAAATCATTGATATCGCCTATATCTTTAGCCGCGTCAATCCGCCAATCTAAGCCAGCATCAATTCTGTCAATAATCATTTCTGAAAGTCTAAAGCTTGCGGAGTTAGTTCCTAGGATTTGCGTGAATAAAGCGTCAGCTAATTTTTCTTTTTCACTTGTCGGAATTTTTGCCAAACCTGATTTAATTTTTTTAACGACGTGATTTGCTTCGTCTTCCGGGCTAATTGATGTTCTAATACCGATTGTTTGTAAGTGAGTATCTTTTAGTTTTTCATAATCATAAGAAATTTCACCTGTATCTTTGTTATATTTCATTTCAACGTCAGGTGCAAGGGCTTTGATTATTAAAAATTTAGTAATTTCTTCACACATTGCCGGCAGAATATATTTACCGTATTCTGAAGCATTGTAACCCTTATAAATTTTTTCCTGATCATCAGGTATCATTTTATTAATATTGTTGATAATTTCGATTGCTTGTTTACGAATATCTTCTTCATAAACTTTGTTCATCTTTTGGTAAATATTAGCATACTCATCTGGCAAGTGGGGGTCGTTTTTGTTATACATTTCATACCTTGTTTTGCCAAGGGTGGCAGCGGAGGTTGCTCGTTTTGAAATATAAGGAGAAGCAAGAACAGCTGTTAGATTATCACCGAATTCTATTGAATCTAACGGGAAGTTCATTACCCCGGAAAGTACTATATCTGAAAATTCTACGTTAATATTTGCTCTATTCAACTCATATGAACCATTAAGAACATTTTCAACTGTTTTTAAATTAATATTTGATTTAAGTTTTTTAGGTAAATTCCCTTTTTCTATATTTTCTAATATAGTTTCATAAGCCTTTTTGGGGTTATTTTTGTCAGTAACACCGAGGGTTTGAGTTATATATGTATTTAAAATATCATAAGTTTTGCCTGTCCAATAGCGTCCTGATGATATTGCATAATCCTGTACTTCAAAGTTTTTTTGCTCTAATTTTTTGGTATTTTTGCCTTGTTTATCAAACGAAAATTTAGATTTAATGTCATGAGTGTTCGCGTCAGAAAATACGTAGTTTAACTTTGCAATATCACTGTTAGAGTCCCAAGTGTCAAAGCGGCTTTCGATTTTTTTGTCCAATTCAAAAGTATCAAACTTTGCAGCCATACGGGTTCCATCATAACTGCGAAGTTTAATCTTATTATCGCTATTTCTTTTTTTGTTTAATTCATTTAATTTTTCAATATTATTTTTGTAAATTTCCGGATCTATTTCAAAAGAATAAGGTACAACTGTATCGTTGTGGGTGTTAATTGCCAGTTGATTTTCCGTATTTCTCTGCTTGTAAGCTTTGATAAGGTGTTTAGTATCTTTTTGGTCTTCTGCGCTCACAAGACGGTTATCGAAGATTTGTAGGTAAGTTGGCTTATTTTTATCATAAGGTACCGTTTTAATTTTAATTTCTCCGGTTTTGGGATTTTGAATGAATTCATACGGAGAGTTTACAATTTTGTGAGATATAAACTTGCTTTTTTCTGAAAATACGCCAAGAGTTAAAGGTCCGCTTTTTAGTCCTTCAGCGCGGAACCAGTAAAAATAAGGAGATTGAGTCCCCCACTTCAAAACGTTTTTAAAGTGAATACCTTCCAATCCTTCGTTTACAAAAGCGCCGTCGGATACAAAATTTATGCCTTTTTTAAACATTTCTCTTTGTAAAGAAGCGTAGTTGTTAATGTTTCCCAGAGAAAGCGCCATCTGCATACAGTTTTTGTTCCAGTACGCATGCGGAGTTAAGCTGTCATCAGTAAAAATAGGTGTTGATATAATTCTTGTATAATTGTCAAATTTTCCGTCGCGAACGTCTTTTTCAATACCGGCAAGATTTCCTCCGACTTTATTTGAGAAAGTTTTGATTGATTTTGCGGCTTGTGCATAGTCAGAATTTTTGACTATTTTCCCATTTTTATCGTAAGTCCATAGAGCATTGTAAAAGTCTGGCATCAAAAGTTTCATTGCCCCGCCGGTTGTACCCATTGATTTTGACGCATTAACTATGTTGTATTTTTCGTGAGAAAGAGCTTTGTTGAAGTCAATTACTTCGCCTGGATCAACGCGATAAATAGGCATAACATCACTGCTGCCAAAAGGCTTGCCCTTTGGAAGAAGTACAAAATGATATGCGAAATCCTGGTCTTTTCTGAGACCATACATGCCATATATATCAACACGGTTTTTCCCTGGTTTTAATTTATAATAATTTTCATTGTTTTCAAAGTTTTTTAAAATTACAGGGCTGTGAAAATTCTTATTTTCATCCTGATCAAGAGAAAACACCTCTAAGTAACAATCATACGTAGAACTGTCGTATGGATAGTTAAATTCATACTCTTTTGCACCATAGTTAGATTTAACAATTTTGTAACCTTCAAAGTTAAGATTTTTGTTATTGTTTATTTTTTGAGAATTAACTTTCACACCTACTCCTTACGTCTACAGTTATAACTCAGCTAAATATATTTTTTTGTCAAAATATAGAGCTTTATTAACAATTTTTTACAAATGTTTCTATTGATGTTTTTATATTCTATAATAAATATTGGTAATAAAGTTATTAAATGGAGAAAATTGATGATAATGAGCGAAATTAAATGTGATATAAAAGACATTACCCTGGCAGAACAGGGTAAAAACCAAATAGAATGGGCATTTAAAGATATGCCGGTTCTGACCCAAATTAAAGAAAGATTTGAAAAAGAACTTCCGTTTAAAGGCTTGAAACTTTCTGCCTGCGTGCACGTTACAAAAGAAACAGCTGCATTGTGTACTGTTATGAAAGCAGGCGGCGCTGATGCAGTTTTGGTTGCATCGAACCCATTGTCAACACAAGATGATGTTGCTGCTGCTCTTGTGAAATACTGGGATATCCCAGTGTTTGCTGTTGCCGGCGAAAGCGTTGAAACTTATAAAACTCATATTCAAGAAGCCATTAATCACAAGCCGGATATAATTATTGATGATGGCTGTGATATGGTGTCAATGATTCATGCGCAATACCCGGAACTGGCTTCGAAAATAATCGGTTCTACTGAAGAAACTACAACCGGTATTATTCGATTACAGGCGCTTGAAAATGAAGGAACTTTAAAATTCCCGGCGGTGGGCGTTAATACAAGCTTGACAAAACACTTGTATGACAACCGTTACGGAACAGGACAAAGCTCATTAGACGGTATTATAAGAGGTGCAAACATTCTTTTGGCCGGTAAAACAATCGTTGTATCAGGCTACGGCTGGTGCGGCCGCGGCTGTGCACTTAGAGCTAAGGCAATGGGTGCAAATGTCATTGTCTGTGAAGTGGATCCTCTTAAAGCACTTGAAGCGGCTATGGAGGGTTACCGCGTAATGCCGATTGCCGAAGCAGCTAAAGAAGGCGATGTATTCATTACAGTTACAGGCGACAAGCACGTTGTCGATGTAGAACATATTTTAGAAATGAAAGACGGAGCTTTTCTTGCAAATGCGGGGCACTTTGATTGGGAAGTAAATGTTGGCGGACTTAAAGAGTATACTCGCGAAATTAAGCAAATCAGACCAAACCTTGAAGAATATAAGTTGAATAACGGAAAATCTGTTTACGTATTTGCCGAAGGCCGTCTTGTGAATCTTGTTGCCGCTGAAGGTCATCCGGCAAGTGTTATGGATATGAGTTTTGCAAACCAGGCGCTCGGAATTGAATTTTTGGTTAAAAACCACGGCAAGTTAGAAAATAAACTCTACACTCTGCCGCACGAAGTCGATGTAAAAATCGCAGAATTAAAACTTCAATCAATGGGCATAAAGATCGACACACTTACAGAAGAACAAGAAAAA
>USGC01000062.1 GCA_900554095.1 uncultured bacterium | reverse complement strand
AGGAATCGAACCTACAACCTACGGTTTACAAAACCGTTGCTCTACCATTGAGCCAAGTCGGCAAGTTACATTTATTATTATATGTAGAAAATAATTTACTGTCAAGAGTTTTTTCTTTGATGTATAATTTTAACGTTAATATGTAATTTTATAAGGCGATAGGATGATTTTAAGACAATTTGCACCGGTTGTGCTTTTGACAATTTCAAATATTTTTATGACTTTTGCTTGGTATGGGCATCTAAAATTCAAAGGAACAGCGCTTTGGATTGTTATTTTAGTAAGCTGGGGTATAGCCTTGTTTGAATACTGTTTCCAGGTTCCGGCAAACCGTATCGGGCATGATTATTTTTCTGCCGCTCAATTAAAAACCATGCAGGAAGTAATTACATTAATAGTATTTAGTGTTTTTTCAGTGTTTTACTTAAAAGAAGAATTTCGTTGGAATTATCTTGTAGGGTTCTTTTTTATAATACTTGCCGTGTTTTTTATCTTTAAAAAATGGTAATTAATCAAGTGATGAGAGAAATTCTGCAATAACTTTGCGGCGGTAACGATACTTGCAGGCAATTAAATATCTTATGTATAAAAGTTTCAAGACCCTCTCTGAATATTTATCTGAGAAAATTTTAAATTTGTATCGGCTGCTGTTTTTCTGCTTCATCATTGAGTAAAATTCCGGAAGATACGGTGTCTTCACTACGTAATAATTCTTTTTATATTCATCTTTGATTACTATAAAATGCATAATAACAGTATATTTATATTTCTGAAAAAATCCAAAGCATGCAAAAATAATTTTTAGAGGTTTTATTTTAGATATGAAAATAGATAATCAGCATAATTTAATTAACTTTGGAACTTCATATAGAAAAGTAATAAAGCCAACTTATAGATTAGGGGATTGCTATGAAGCTTCAACTTACTTTTTTGTAAAGGGATTTCACTGGAATAAATTTTTTAATCATGCAATAGAAAAATACAAAAACACTCCAAAAGTAAATGTATTTTCTCTTGCAAGTTCAGATGGTTCAGAAGCCTACAGCATAGCAATGATGTTGATAGCAAAACTCGGAGAAGAAAATGCAAGAAAATTTTTCCCTATTATAGCAGTTGATATTGACCGAACAATTACCAGAAATGCAAGAAAAGGTTTTATTAATTTGTCAGAAGGTGATGAATTAAGAATTAATAAATATACAGGTAATCAACTTAATAGATTTTTCGAACGAACAGAACAAAGATTTTTATCCGATAAAATAGGCGGTTCTGATAGACGAGAACTTTTGACCAAATTTAAAATAAAGCCTATACTACAAGATAAAGTTGTTTTTATAACAGAAGATTTAAACACTTATGTTAAAAAAATGCCAGATCAAAATAATTTGATTTTTTGCAGAAACTGTTGGCCTTACCTTTGGAAAACGCGGGAAGAATTTGCAGCTAAACTTTCAGAAAAAACAGATATAAATTCATATTTAATAGTGGGTGATTTCGATGATGTTTTTTGCCCCATGAACGTCAAAAATTGTTACGGATTTTCTATGAACAAAGAATTTCCAAATGTATTTGACAAATCCGGAAGTAATTATTATGATAATATGCGATTATTTTTCACTAAAATCGAAGACGATATTTAAAATTTTCCTCATAATCCGGCTATTTTCTCAGATTGTTTTTTTGCAATCAATACTTCATTTTGAAGTTTCATCGCTTTTTTGTATTCGTTTTTAAACTCTTGCACCCAATCATTAGCTCGACTAAAAACTTCTTTATATTCAGCACTATCGTTTGCAAGAGAGGCTTGAGAACCATTCGGAATAATTGAAAGCTCTTTGCTTCCAGCTTTAACTAATGAATAATTGCGAGCATCATCAAAAGTAAATCGTGCATAAGTGTAACCATCTTTAGAATAGTCATAAGTATAACTATGCAGCTAACCATCAGAAGTATATCTGAAGGTTTTATTACCATTGCCATTTAAAACTCAGTTTTATATTTTGTTACATTATCATCATTCGTGGTATTTTATATAAATATAGGTCGGACACATTCAATGAATAAAAAGCGGACGACGGGACTCGAACCCGCGGCGTCAACCTTGGGAAGGTTGCATTCTACCACTGAATTACATCCGCTTAAATTTTTTCATGACATTATTATACTCCTATTTTTCCGGCATGTAAAGAATTTTTGTTTTAAAGTTTTCGCGAGGCTTGCTAAGTTCTTTAGGCCATGACGTTTGTTCATGCTCGGCAAAAGAATCTAAGTGATAGGTGTCATCCGGAAATTTCCCAAGTAATTTTATGTTTGCTGTGTAATCAGGCAAATCATCAATATTTATTTTTTGATAAGCCACAATACCTGTTAATATCGGAACTTCTTTACCTGCAACAGCTAATGAATAATCTTTCATAAATTCAGTGAATTCAGTACGGATTTGATCAGAGTATGCGGCTTGGCCTGTTATTTCAAACCCATTTGCCAAAAGCATAGGTTCGCCTGTTTCTTCATTTTTAAGCCAAAGCATTTTTGCCTTTCCTATAGTTTCGCCGCTGCTGTTTTTAAGTTCAATAATGTTGTCAACGTTGTGAGCAAGTGAATGGATTATAGCCCGCCCATTTACACCGTCTAAAGAGATACAACACTGGCAGTAATGCCCTTGGAATAAGTCATGTTTCGGATCTCGTTTCCAAAGACTAATTGACATTTCTTGCGGAGTTGTATTGGTAATCTGTTGTTTTAGCGCGCGGCTTCTTATTTTAAAGTGATCTTTAACATCAAGCATGTTTGCGTTTTTAAGCTGAATGCCATGTTTGTTTGTGAATTTCATCAAATCATCGACAAATGCAGAAAGATTTTTATTGCTTATAGCGCTGCAGTCAGGTGTAACAAGATTTTTGCCGTCAAATTTTATACCGGAACCGGCTGTTGTTTCTTCTACAAGAGCTTTTATCTTGGGATTTGTATAAAGCATTTCCAAATCATTCTCAATGCTTTTGATAATGTTGTCCAGCGGTACATTTTTCGGCGTGAATGTGAATTCTTTTTTGCCTTTAAAATTCATCCACTGATCAAAATTCAAGCCCATTTCTTCAAATTGCTTTCTTGTTTGTATGTTGGCTCTTCCATTGATTGAATATGGATTGTAGAGGAATTTTTCGTAATCACCGTTAATAGTTGTTTTTATAATTTCTTTAAGAAGTTCTGCATCAAGTTTTGTTATGCTTTCACCTGCGCTGTTGATTGCGCCTATAAGATAAGGAAAATAATTCTTATCCCAGCCGTTCAAGTTTGAATTCACTTGTGTTGGAAGCTTTTCATCAACCTGGTTAATGACTTCTTTGTAAATTTCTTTGTAAAGCTTATCCATGCTGATTGAATTGCCGTCTTTTGCACTGTTGATTAATTTTTTGAGTTTAATTATTTGTCCGGAATCTACAAGTCCATAAGTCATTGCTATGAATTGTTTAATTTCATTATCTTTAAGCGTATTTGATTTGTAAATCGGGCCTAAATCATCTACAAGTCCCTTTTTTACTTGCTTAGTTAATTGTTCAGCGAGAGTGATTTGTTTCATAACGCTCTCATTGTGAACGATTGCACTCATATTGCTATAACCCGCGATTTGTAATGCAGTCAAGAGATTTTCAAAATGCTCTTTTTTTACCTTTAAGATCTCGCTCTCATCTAAATCTTCCTTTTGTGCTTCAGGAAGGTGAGAGATAAATTCTTTTAATTTTTTATCAAATACATTCATCAAATCTTTAACTGAGGCATAATCTTTTCGGAAAGTTTTCATCGATGGTAATTTATAGAATAACTCAGCCATTTCAAGGTCAGGGTAAAGCAATTTGGCACAAAGCACGTCTATATATTCATCATTTTTTGAAGTTTTTATTGTGTAGAAGAGTTTTTCAAGTGTCGGGTTTTCGTTAATTCTTTTAATTGCGGTATCAAAGTCTTTTGCGGTGAACGTACCTGTTTCGCCAATTAAAGCTTGCTGAATGTCATGTGAAAGCCCGCTCATAAAATCATCAAGTGTTGATTTTTTTATAAGCCCGAGTATTTTGCCTGCTTCGGCTCTGTTGGTGCATGTTTTAAGGTACTCTTCAAATTCTTTAAAATTTTTGCAGCCGAATATTTCGCCATTGTTTGCAAGCTTTTGGAATGATTTTTCGTAAAGTCCTTGAGTGGTGAGTTTATACTCTTGAGGAACTTCTGTTTTCAAAGCTTGCGCAAGCTTTGAAGAACAAAGATAATCTTTAAGCTTGTCCGCTGAAATTATCGCTTTACCGTCAATGCCTGAAATATCAAGTATCCTATTTATATCATCTAACGGCAGCATCTCCTGTTCAAAAGTAGTAGTTGAACGCAAGTAATTATCGATATAGTTTATATTATATTTTGGGTTTCCGGCGGTATCTTTCAGGTTAGCCATATGATTTATCATTTCAAAATTTCCGCTGTTCAAATGCGGGAGAATTTGTAAGTGCTTATATTCTAAACCACATACTGATTTATCAGCATTTAACTTATCAATAAATTCAAATATAAGTTTCTGTTTTTCAAATGGAAGCGTGTTCTCATCTGCAAATTCTGCAATTGCAGGAATATAAAACTTTGTATTTTCATTAATGTTGTCAAAAATGTATCTTCGCATCTCCGGGGTTATATCAAATCGGCTAATATTGTATAAGTATTCCCAGCTTTCATTTTGGTCTTTTTTAAGACAATTTTTTATATCATCTATAAATTCAGGATTATTTGCCATGAAACTATGGACTTTTATAATAGTTAGAAATTGATTCTCAGGATTAGCCTGCCAATGCGTTTGTTTATAAGCGTTAATTATCTCAGGCGCAGGACATTTTTCCAAATTCTTAACCAAATCAGAAATTATCCAGTTATAGTTTGATTTGTTTATGTCCGAAATAGACTCCAGAATGTCGATGGTGGTTCTCAGGCTTGCAGGTGAAATTTTGTTAAAATCGCTGTTTACCACCCATAGGCCGTTTGTAACATTCCTTTCTGCGGTATTGCAGAGTTTTAATATCAAATTTTGATGGCTTTTATCTGTCTCGCTTAGACCCATAAATATATACCGTTGCTCATCTCTTAGCCAAGGCATTTCAAAAATTCGTTTTGCAAGATTTATGTCTTTTTGAAGATTTTCTGCATAACTAGCAAGATATTTAAAATCAAGAGTATTGTTATCTGGAATCCATTTAGCATAATCATCTAATTCACCATTTTTTACAACATCCAATAACGCACCTTGAATATCCTTTGAATTACACTCAGCAAGAATTTCATAAATATTTGCAGGCAGAACATTAAACTCTTTATTAATAGTTTCCTGCATTTTGGCCTTGGTATATCTTGCAATAGTTGTAATTTGTATTGGTGTTTTTGCATTGTGTCGCTTGACAAGTTCTTCAAAAAGCTCGATATTGTTCGGTGTAATGTTTTCTAAAATACTGAGTAGTTGAGTACCATTAAAGTGTTTAATGGCATTTTTATAGTTGTTGTTTAAGATATCAATTGCTCGCTGCTTGATTTCCAGATTATCACCTTGAAGAATTTTTTTATTAATTATTCTGAGATGATCCTGTAACTCCCAGTATTGGCTCCTTTTACCTTGGCTTTGGTCTATTAAGTCTAAAATCCTAGAGGTAGCTTTCAATTCATCTTGTTTCATAGAATTGATTAATCCTAAATTCGATTGATGAAGCTTGCCATCATATCCGTATTTGTCGATTATGTCCTGAACAAGTTTTGCATATTCTCGAGTGCGCACAGGCTTGTCAATTCCAAGAACTTCTCTGTTGAATGCGGTTCCGACAGCGTCAGAAACATCGTAAGCTTCTTTTTCAACGGCCTGGTCTTCGTACGCTCTGTAAGTCCCGTCAATCTTTAAGCTTTCGGCTTTATCAATGTAATGCTCATCATTTTCAGCATATTTCTGTGCCTGAAGCCCGAATTTGTCATCAGCCTCATTTATCGGATAACTTTCATCATCATAAATACTTAAAATATGCTCTTTGATTGTGCCGTCAGGTGTTGTAAATTCTGAAACCACGGCATTGTATGCTTGTTCCCGAGTAGCGTCAGGGTTTTTGCGTAAAACATCTTCTGTCTTCGCATTTATAACGCCTTCAAGCCCTATCCCTTCTGTCAAAAGCTCCTCTTTAAATTGTAAAAAGTGTTTCAGTTCATGCGCAAGCAGTGCAACACCTTCAGCACGGTCTTTAGGGTAATTATTACCATAAATTGTTATTGTATTATCAAAACAATCATACGCGCTTCTGGCGCCGCTTCCCGGCATGTCTATGTTTGTTAAAACAATTTTCGGCGCAATTTTATCGCTCAAATCCATTTCTTTAGTCAAAATTGAGTATACTTCATTATAAAAAGCATTGTCTTGTAGATGGTTTGCATCCTCAAGTGCGTATTTCTTTTTGCTTATTATTCCCGCAAAAGCCTCGGGGGTTTCTGCAAACTTCGCGTTTGGTGCGGCAAACTTTCCTTTTGGAATATTTATTTTATTAGTCTCAGGTTTTACGACAACTTCAGGAAGTTCATTAACAGCAGGTTTTACGGCTTCAGTGTTTATGTTAGTCTCTTTTTTCACTCTGATTTTGCCTGCTGAAATCTCATCCATTGTCTTTAAAATATTTCGAGCGTCGGCTTGTGTGATGTTAAGCTCTTTAAAAGCATCTTTTATATATTTTACTTTAGCGTCTGTGGAAAGCGGCGCAAACTGTTTTTGCAAAACTCCGCCTGACAATGCAAAGCCGACTGACATTATCCAATCCTGTTTCGTAACATCACCATTGCCAAGAGCCTGATTTGCAAGGTAAGTGGTTGAAATATCAAGTGCGACTTCGGTGTTTACCTGTAAGGCTTTTGACATGTTGTCGATTTTTTTGAAACTTTGAACAATATCTTTTGGAAATTTTACCGGATTTGCTTTTACCATCGCTGTAATTTTTTCAGAAGAATGCCCTGCTTGTTTTAAGGTTTTAACAAGTGCATTTGTCTTGTACATTGCAGCGCCTGTCTCGGCCAGCTTTGATGCGCCCATACCGAGTGCCATATAAGATGAATTTTGTAAAACTCCAATGCCCCATTGTTTCCATTCTTCTTCACTCATGCCGTTTTTAGAAGACAATTTGTTCCAAAGCTCTGTCGGGTTCAATATCATGTTTCCAATGATTATGGGCGATGCCGCCTGTGAAACTTTGCTGAAACCTTGTGCAAATTTCACTGTTTTCTTGGCTTTGTCTACAAGACCGAGTGCTTTTGCGGTTTTCAAACCTGAGGCAGTGTTCTTGAGAGCAACAGAACCCTTCAACAGCCAGCCGCTTGTTGAAAGAAGCGCGCCAGGTGTTATCATAAGCGCCACTGAACCAATATTTGTCCATTCTGTAATAGTATTCATTGCAGATTGCTGGTTTTGCACATACTTTTCTGAAAGCGCCTTCAATTCTTTTTTGCCAAACGCTTTTGAAAAAGAATTTTCGTAATCTTTCTGACGCTCTTCAAAAACTTTTTGAGTAAGCATTGAAAGCTCATCCGGTGTTGCATTTTGTGGAATATCTTTCCCAAGCCCGCTCAAAAACATGTTGTCAAGCCGTGCAGAAATCTCTTTTGCAATAAGTTTTAATTCTTCGTTTGGAGCATCAGAACGCTCGCCGCGCTTGTCTGTTCTGGTAATAGTCCACTTGCCGCTTTTTGTTTTTTCAAGCTTGAAATCGCCTCCGTATTTTTTAACATCAGGGTGGTCTTCGTATTTTTGGGAAATGCTTTTAAGAATTTGGTTAATTTCTTTTTGAGTGCCAACTCCTGAAAGCTTCAGGGCTTGAAGAATTCCGTTGACAGAGGCTGCATGGCCCATTTGACTTTTAACATCTCCTTTTGTAAGAACTGCAAGCTCTGATTTAGTCTTGTCAACCATTGATTTTACCGTTTTTATTCGTGAAAACTCCTCAGCTTTTTCTTGAGCCTCGACAATTGCTTCTTCGTTAAATTCAACACCTCTTTGCTTTTTAAAAGCTTCTTCAAAACTTACGGATTTAGTTTCACCCGTAAAATAATTTGTGGTCAAAAGTGCGCCATTAGCGGCTTGCTCAAGAACTGCTATATCAGATTTTGTCTTGCTAATTTCATTTGTAACTGTTGATTTAGCGTTTTCTTTATCAAAATATTCAAACCACCAGTCGTTCAAAAGTTCCATTGGCGTACCATTCTCGTCAGAATGGTTTTGAACCACTGCTTGAGCCTCTCCTGTAATTTCTTTCAAAAAATTAATTGTCTGAGCATGTGCTTCGGGAATTTTTATATCATAAGGAGTCGTTTTTTCAACACTAATCCCTGGAGTTTCATTGTCATAAAAACCGCGGCCAAATGCAGAGTTGGCTCTTTTATGTTCATCTTTTGGGGCTGCAAGGCTTTCAAATCCTTTAAACACAACACCAGTTGTGCGCATTTCTTTTTGCATCAAAGAAATTACAGCTTCATCATTCAAAATGTACTGATTATGAGTTTTTCTAAATTCTGCTATACTTTGTTTCTGCTGGATTGATAATTCTAACATTTTTGGACCTACACAATACTTCTTATATTGTAATACGGCACCAAAATAGATAACTTTAAAACTTCAAGAGTATTGTAACGATATATTACTATCATTGTATAATAAGTATAAAAAACAGGTTAGAACTCCCTAAAACGCAGATATATTCAGAAAAAAATCCAAAAACCACAGAAAATCGGCGATTTGCAAAAACGCAAGGTTCGAACTCTGGAAACGCAAGTATATCAACAAAAAAGAGCCAAAAAGGCTCAATTTTAAAATATGGAGCGGGAGACGAGGCTCGAACTCGCGACATCTTCCTTGGCAAGGAAGCATTCTACCACTGAATTACCCCCGCTTATTTAGTTTACTTTTTTATTATACATGAACAAATTCTTTTGTCAATATTTTCTATATTGAAAAATTTTAAAAGAATGTTATAATATAGTTAAAGAGTTAAAAAGTTTATATGATAAAAGGAGGCAAAAGGCATGAATAGACTACAATC
>USGC01000061.1 GCA_900554095.1 uncultured bacterium | reverse complement strand
GGCATTCAGCGACGATGTGCTGAGCTAGGGTTGTTTTACCTGAACTTTCAGGCCCGTAGATTTCGATAATACGGCCGCGCGGAACACCGCCGATACCAAGCGCAACATCGAGTGCCAAAGCGCCTGTCGGAATAGCTTCAACATTCACTGAGGCTTTGTCGCCGAGCTTCATGATTGAACCTTTACCAAAATCTTTTTCTATTTTTTCGATTGCAAGTTTTAGTGCTTTGCTTCTTTCATCTATATTTGAAGAAGCCTCAATTTCTTTATCTTTCGTTGCCATTGTTAATAATTCCTTTTATGTATTATGCTAATCCCAAACGTGTTTTTCTTTTTTGCGGTATAAACCCAGTCCGATTGGTTTGTAGCTGTTGACGTCATTTTTAAGCTGATAAATTTCTTTATTAAGATCAATAATTTTTTGTCTTAAAGTTTCGTTGTCTGTTTTGCAACGAATAAGCTCGACAACGACTTCGTCCATACCTTCAAGCTTTTCGTCAATAACTTTAGCTATTTTGCTGCTGAGCTTTGTTTCCATTTCTTTCAGTGAAGCCAGGATATTTCTCATAGCTGAAGGCTGATTTGCGCCTGTTGGAACGGTTGGAACTGCCGCTATTGGATTAGTTGCAGCTTTTTTAGCTTGAAGTTTTCTCAAGTGCTGAACTTCTTCATAAGAAAAATAAGTATGTCCTTTGCTGTTTTTTTTCGGCATTATAGCTGCGCGTTTGCAAAGCTCAACGATTTCTTTGTTATCTGTTTTAAGTATTGCTCTAACCTCTTGTGGAGATAGAGTTTTTTCTCTAACCTCTTCTTTTAACATTTAAATATCCCTCAAAGTTTCCCAATAATATTGTATTTTATTTAAATAAAAAAGACAAATAATTTACCAATCTTGTAACATCGCTTAATATATGGTATAGTATTGAGTATAAAAAGACTTGTTAGAAATCAGTTTTTCATGTATAATGTACAAATAGAAAGAATTGAGGGTTTAATATGAAGAAGACAATTTTAATCTTAATGACTTGTTTGATGAGTGCTATGTCTGCTAACGCTGCAGATTGGGTAAGTATTAGCGAAACCCCTGATATGCAAGTTTATATAGATGCAGACTCAGTAAAATATGTTAAATATGATACATGTACTTATGCAATGCTTTATAAAAGTCTAAACAAGCCGGCAAAAGTCGCGTATATGAAGTCTAACTATTCCCAAAATAAAGCAGGTGTTGTAAGGGTAGAAGATTTTGAAGAAGATAAATACAGACCCGGATATTACAGCAGCCACGGCGGAGCTTTCATGAAAACTGTAACCGAGGACTCTGTAATAAACCTTGCGCACAACTACGCGCTTTCACTTTATCCTGAAAAAGGAGCACCAAATTATAAAACACAACTGAGCCCGACTTCTATGAATTATGTAAATTCTGTTAAGAAAAATGAAGATTTAGGTCTTGCTGACGTTGTTTACAACAGCTATATCAGAAGTATTAAAAATAAAATCTTCGCAAACTGGCAGCCGACTGTTGCCGCACAAAACACAGAAGTTACTTACATGCTCAACATAGGCAATGATGGCAGCTTGAAAGGTTACAAACTTATTAAATCCAATGCAACAGATGATGTCAACCGTGTTGCTCTGGCTGCTATTTCAAAAGCCGCTCCATTCGAGGGTTTCCCTGAAAATTCATATAGCAGCGTTGACTCAATCAATGTTGAAGTTACGTTTGATTATAACTTTATCAGGCGTTATGTAAAATAGTTTTTTACTTAGGAGAGCCTTTTTAAAGGCTCTCTTTTTGTCTTTTAGCAATGAGGAATTTTTATGATTAAAAAATCTTTAGCTTTTATTTCAGCATTCTTGTTTATTTTTATTGCACTGGCTCAATCGGCTCAGGCTGCTGATTGGCTTAGGCTTAATTTGAAAAATTCATCAAAATTTGTTTTTCTTGACCACGACTCGATTTATCGTAGCGGCAGTGATTTGTATTATGTTGTCCGATTTAAAAATTCAGAAGGTATTGAAAAGGCTGTTTATGTCAAATCAAATGCTGAGGCTGGCAAAATCGGAATTATTAAAACAAAAGATTTTAAAGATTCAGAATACAAAACTCCAAAAAGCTGGGCAGGCGTAAAAGTATTCATGAAAAAGGTTGATGAAAGTTCTTTCATCTGCCAAATTGACAAATTTGCGCAGGATGAAACTGCTTTGCAAAAAGTTATTGCTGAAAGACAGCTTAGAAAAGAGAGCCTTAACAATGCAAAGCAAGAGCTTTACAAAAAGTATGACGGAAAATTCCCCGGAATGAAGGATTACATAATTTCTGTGGAAAAACAGATTAAGCAAAACTGGAAACCCCCAGTTATGAAAGAATACAAGTCCGCAAAAGTCCAGTTTAAAATTTCTAAAGATGGAAACCTTATGTCGACTGTTATAAAAGAATCGTCTAATGACAAAAATTTCGACAATCTGGCGCTCGAAACTGTTAAAAAGGCCGCGCCTTTTGAGAAATTTCCCCAAAACACAGACAAAAACGAAATCAGCGTAATTATGAAATTTGAATACTTTGTTATGGACGTGAATAAGCAAAAGGAATAGACTTATGAAGAAGTTTGTATTGTGGATATTAATGTTGTTTGTATTGTCATCACCTGCAATTGCAGTTGAGATGTACGGCGGAAATATTTATGAAAACGGCCTGACATCTGGCGATCCGCAGCTTCAAATGTATGCGCTCAAGGTTGCGCTTAAAATATTTAAAAACTTTCAACTCCCGCAAAATTCAGGGGATTATGAGACAAAAATTTTCTTCAAGGTTGACAACGCAGGAAATCTTCAATCCACACAAATTACGCAGTCTTCAGGCAGTAAGGCTTATGATGCAAGCGCTCTGGCTGCTGTAAAAAAAGCTTCGCCCTACCCAAAACCTATAAGTCAGGACATTACAGAAAACGGAATGATTTTAATAATGAATGCTAAGTTAATAGGGCTTGTACAGAAGTTGAATTTAGACAGTCTTGAAGGTTTCGGTGATTTTGGCGGCGGCATGATTGAAACGCCAAAACCTGGCAAGAAATTCGTTAACCCGCAGGATTTAGGATATTAAAAAAAAGAAAGCTTTTTAAAAGCTTTCTTTTTTTAATTCACTGTGAAAAACTGTAAACTAAACAGCTTTTTGAACTTTACCTGCTCTCAAACAAGAAGTACAAACGTTGATACGTTTTGTTTGACCGTTAACATTAACTTTTACAGATTGTAAGTTAGGTGATTGGCGGTGAACGATTTGTTTATGAGAGAAAGTTAATTTCGCTGCTTTAATAGGTGTTTTACCACATACATCACATTTTTTAGACATAATAATTTTCCTTTTCTAGCTAGTTGTGTAACAATATCATATCGAAAAAATTTACAAAATCAAGGACTTTGTTAAATTTAATTAAGTTTTCTTGCTAAAGAAAGGCCGGCAGGGAAGGGTAATATTACATTTTCATAATCAGGATGGGCGTTTATGGCGTCAATGAAGGTTTGCACCTTTTCTTTGTGCGAAAGAACGTTGTCCACAGCGAGAAATCCGCCTTTTTTAAGATGCGGATGGATAAGTTCAAAGTACTGAATGCTTTCGCGCTTGTTGGCGTCTACAAACGCAAAGTCAACTTTAAAATCAGCGGGCAGCGATGACAAAACCTCAATGGCTGAGCCTTGTAGAGTTGTAATTATGTCAAGCACACCGCATTTTTCAAAATTTTCGCGTGCAGGCGCAATTCTCTTTTCATAATATTCGATTGTTGTGAGGCGGCCGCCTGTTTCTTTAAGTGCTTTTGCAATCCAAATTCCTGAATACCCGTTTGATGTACCGACTTCAATTATGTTTTTTGACTTTGCTGTGCGTATAAGAAGGTTCAAAAACTCTCCTGTTACGCGAGATATATTCCAGAATTGTTTTTGCGTCTTCTCTAATTCTAAAAGGGTTTGCTGTGTTATTTCGTCAAAATCAGTAATCATTTGTTAATCTTTTTTACTTTGTCTACTACTACAATGGAATTTATTGGAAGGTCAGTCGGGTTTGTTGAGATAATTTTTTTAGCGCCCAAATCGAGAACGGAGTATTTGCTTGTTTTGGTATCGCTCACAAGCGCGATATTTGTGCCTTCAATGTGATAGATTTTTGTGGAGAACCCATTGGTTGCAAGTTCTATAATATCAGTAATCTGATCGGTTTTGGTGTCAAGAACATAAATTTCGTTTTTCACAGCGCCCAGGATATAAAGCTTGTCATGAAATAAGAGCATATCAACGGGTTTAGGTGTAATTTCAGTTTCACCGATAAGCCCCAAAGTCTCGTAATCAATTATAGCCAAGCGGCTTTTGGTGCGGGAAGTTATGTAAATTTTGTCATTTGCATAAGCGATTTTAGAAACATTAGCAAAGCGGCCGATTTGTCTCAAAAGATAATCGTTATCTAATTCTACAGCCCAAATTTCGTTAGTCTGTTTGTCGCTGTAGAAAAGTTTTTTGCCGTCTTCGCTAAGGGTAAGTTTTTCGCACATGCCGTTCAGCTTAAGCTGTTTTTTAAACGTCATTGTCTCAAGGCTTAACACATAAACGCTTGCATCTGTAGAGCTTGAGACATAAGCAATTTTATTTTTTTTATCAATAATAATTTCATCAGGCTGGGTTTTAAACTCGATTTGTTTAATAACTTCTTCGTCAGCAAGCGAAATTACATCCATAGTATTTTTGTTGAAAGACGTTACAAGGAGAAATTTGCCGTCATAACCCTTCATAGAAATAGGAATATGAGTTTGTAATAGGGCATATTCAGGCGTTTGCTTTTCCGGATTTACAACAAGAATGTTTTTTGAAAAGTTGGTTGAAGCATAAATAGTTTTGTTTTTCAAAGCTGGCAGCGCAGCGATTGAACCTACGGCTGACGTGCGTTTTGGCTGAGGAACTGCAACTTTTAATGTCGGATCTTTCATTGTTGCGATTTCAAGGTTGCCGATAATTCCTTTCATGTTTTCTGGAATTATTAACCCCCGCGGAACAAGCATGTCTTGCGGCAAAAGTCCGGTTTTCAATTCATCAGGCGGGTTTTGAAGCTGTACAACACTTCTTTTACCTTTTCCGTCTTCTATAACTTTTAAAAGCGCCAAGTCATTGTTAAATATTATTGCATCGGGTTTTTGTGCAAGAGTTTTTCCGGCAGGAATTGTAGCTTTTATATTCAATTCTTTTGGGTTAATTACTTTTGCCGGAATTACCGGGAGGTAAATCGTGTTGTCAGGAAGGATTATAACGCCGTCAAAGCGGAAGTTTGTTTTTGGAAAATCTTTGCTCACGTAATTTTTCACATTGTCAGGAATTTTTGCCGCATACACATTCAGCGAAAGTGCAAAAGACAGTGAAATTGCTATTAAAGATTTTCTAAACAATTTATTCATTAATGAAAAACTCCCTTAACCTTGCTTAACAGTGATTCAGTGTGTTTTTTGCCGGAATGAAGCTCGTAAAGCTTTTTATATAAAGCCTTTTCTGCTTCGCCGGGCTGCGTTGGTATTTGAACGTTTACAATTACAATGTGGTCTCCGCGCTGTGAAGGCCTTGAGATTACAGGGATACCGGCGCCTTTAATTTTAACTGTATTGCCACTTTGGATACCGCCTGTAATTTGAATAGTTTTAACACCATCAAGGGTTTCAATCTCAATTTCGTCGCCCAAAACCGCTTGCGCTGGCGTAATGTCCACTCTTGTGAATACATCCAGTCCGTCGCGCTTGAAATAATCTGACGCCTTAACGTGTAAGACTACAAATAAATCGCCTGCTCTGCCGCCGTTAGTGCCGGCATCGCCTTCGCCGGAAATTCTTATTTTCGATAAATTGTCGACGCCTGCCGGAATTTTAATTTCTATTTTCTTTTCTTTTTCAATTTTTCCGTAACCTTTGCAGGCTTTGCAAGGTTTAGTAATTTTTTTACCTGAGCCCTTGCAGTCAGGACAAGTTGTAATTTGCGAGAAAGCGCCTAAGGGTGTTCGGGTTACGCTTTGCACCTGGCCGGAGCCGCCGCATGTCGGACAAATTACGGGTTGAGAACCTTTTTCAGCGCCAGTGCCGTTACATTCAGGGCAGATTTCAAGGTGTTCAAATTTAATTTCTTTTTGTACGCCGAAAACAGCCTCTTTAAAATCTATTTCTAAATCATATCTCAAATCATCGCCGCGCTGCGGGGCATTGGGGTCATTCCCGCCGAAGCCGAAACCTCCAAACCCGCCGAAGAAGCTGTTAAAGATATCATTTAAATCGCCAAAACCTCCGGCAAAAGGCCCGTTAGTATCAAAACCGGCGTTTTTCAAACCATCTTCGCCGTATCTGTCGTAGGTTGCGCGTTTGTTATCGTCCATCAAAGTTTCGTAAGCTTTGCCGAGCTCTTTGAATTTTTCTTCGGCATCGGGGGCTTTGTTTACGTCGGGGTGTAAAGTGCGGGCTTTTTTTCTGAAAGCCGATTTTATTTCGTCTTTAGTTGCACTTTGTGATACTTCCAATATTTCGTAATAATTCATTTTTTGTTGTATTTCCCTAATCTTCTTTTACTTCTGCGTAATTTATCAGGCGTGAACTATTCTGCTGTTGCGACGTTCACAAGCGCCGGGCGTAAAACCTTATCACCCATTTTGTAGCCTTTTTGAAGTTCTGCAATAATTGTATGTTCCGGGTGTTCGCTTGTGGGTGTCTGCATTACGGCATCATGAAAATTCGGATCAAATGCCTGGCCTTCCGCCTCAATTGGTTCAAGTCCAAGCTTTGTTAAGGTATCAAGGACTTGCTTGTGAACGAGGTTGAAACTTTCTTTGCATTTTTCGCAGTCTTCTACGCTTTCTAAAGCTTTTTGACCGCGTTCAAAGTTATCCAACACTTCAATCATTTTTTTAAGTGCGTTTTCAGCACCGTATTTCAAAAGACTTTCACGTTCTTGAGCCTGGCGTTTGCGGAAATTGTCGAAATCCGCCGCAAGTCTTAAATACTGATTATTTAACTCATCGTATTTTTCTTGCAGTTTCGCTAACTCGCCGCTGTCAGGCTGTTGTGGAGTTTCTTGTTCAACGGGAGCTTCTGTGTTTAATTCAATTTTTTCGTCGTCATTATGATTTTTAAACGGATTGTTGTGTTTGTGTGTCATTTTCCTACCTCTACAATATAATATAACTTAATTATAAATTATCAAGTCAGTAAGCGGGATAAAATTTATTATTTTTTAATAATTTTTTCTTTACATTATTTAACTTATTTACTTCTAATTATTCTGTTGTATTATCATATATAGTGTAGATGATTAACGGAAATTTCTTTTCGGAGGAAAATTGACTGAAAAGTATTATATAAAAGGCGGAACACCCCTTAAAGGTGAAGTTTCAATCGGCGGCGCCAAAAACTCAGTTTTGAAACTTATGGCAGCGGCAATCCTTGCAAAAGGCGAAACAAAAATTTATAATGTGCCGGATTTGACAGATGTTGAAATCATGCTTAGTGTAATTGCGCAACTCGGGGCGAAGACATCTTACAATAAAAATGAAAAATCTTTAACGATTGACGCAACTGATTTAACGAACATCACAGCAAAATACGAACTTGTGAGCAAAATGCGCGCATCATTCATTGTTCTTGGCGCGCTTGTTTCACGCTGTAAAGAGGCGATAGTTGCGCTTCCTGGAGGCTGTGCAATCGGTGAACGCCGTGTTGATTTCCATATTAAAGGTCTTGAAGCTTTAGGGGCTAAAATTAAAATTGAAAACGGATATGTTCATGCCAAAGCTAACCGCCTTGTAGGGGCTGATATTTACCTTGATATTCCGTCGGTTGGGGCGACTGAAAACTTGATGCTTGCAGGAGTTTTGGCAGAAGGTTCAACAAGAATTCAAAACGCGGCTCAAGAACCTGAAATCGTTGATTTAGCAAACTTTTTAAACTCAATGGGTGCAGATGTTAACGGTGCCGGAACTTCCGAAATCGTTATTAACGGTGTTAAGCAGGAAAACTTACACAGCATTGAATACACTACAATTCCGGATAGAATTGAAGCCGGAACATTCATGACAGCAATAATTGCAACGCGTGGTAAGGCTATTATTAAAGATGTTTTTCCGGCACACTTGACGTTTTTTACTGACAAGCTTTTGAAAATGGGCGCTAATATAAAACTTATTGAACCAAATTCATTGGAAGTAAGCTGTAAAAACCGTTTGAATTCAATAAACTTTGTAACACAGCCTTATCCTGGGTTTCCGACGGATTTGCAGTCAATGGCAATGACGCTTTTGACAACCGCAAACGGCGTCGGAATTATCACGGAAAGCTTATACGAAAACAGATTTATGCAAGTCCCAGAACTCAGACGCATGGGAGCGGACATTCACCAGGACAGAAACCATGCCATAATTAAAGGCGTAAAAAAGCTTACAGGTACAACATTGGCTGCGTCAGACCTCAGAGCCGGGGCGTCGCTTGTTGTTGCAGCGCTTATGGCTGAGGGGAATTCAACAATCGAAAACCTACATCATATAGATAGAGGATACGAAAATTTTGAAAATAAGATAAGATTGTTAGGAGGCAAGATAGAAAGAAAAGATGAAATTTTGCCGTCAAACCTAACGGAGGGTATACACAATGAGTCGTACTTATAAACGCTGGTATGATCACGACCCGCTTCTTTTGGAAGTTATAGAACTGTTAAAAAATTACCAGACAGAACTCAGAGCGCAAGCAGAAATATTCTTAGAAAAAATCGAACAAAAAGTTTCAAAAGAAACAATAGATAAATTTTACGCGATGGTCAAGCCGGCTAATGCTAACAACCGCTGGTACGACAAGGATCCTGTAATTTCAAAAACAGTTGAAATTCTCCGCATTGTTCCTCCGGAAGCACAAAAGATATGCGCCGAGAACTTTATCAGAACACTAAAGGAAATGGGCATTGAATACGAAAGCCCTAATAAAGAAAAATAATTGTAAAGCCTGTCTTGAAAAAGTCAGGCTTTTATGTTATAATTAGTTAAAAAGGAGGTAAAAGACATGAATAGGCAACAATCGTTGGGGCG
>USGC01000060.1 GCA_900554095.1 uncultured bacterium | reverse complement strand
CAAAGTACCAGTATTCTTGTTTTTCAATTCTCAAAGACGATATGCGTCCGTTAATTGTATTTTTAATTTCTGTTGTATTTGCAGGAAGAGTAAGAGTTGTTCTTTTGAGCTTAAAATTCCAATTGTCATATGCGCAGACTTCATTGTTAATAACATTCAAAATATTTTTAATTTTTTTGTGGTCATTTTTTGTTAATTCAGAAAACGCATTAACCTGTTTGTAATTCAGCTCGACTAAGCATTTATTTATAAGTTCAAAGTAGTTCATAATTTCTCCTAATATTTTTGTGCTGTGATAAATCCTCCAAGCCGGCTTTTAAAGGAGATTATGCCGGCTTATCGGATTTATTTAGCTAACCAGAAAGACTAATGTATCAATCCCTTACGCAATTGATCCATAATCATGCGTTCATTCTTAGCGAATTCAGCACCGCTCATTCTGCCGATTTGCTCACGAGTAAAAATCCTTGTATTAGCCTCATTTTTATTTGAGTTTTGGGCATTTGCCCTTAACTTTTGTTTAGCGGCTTCGTTTTCGTCATTTAATGATTTTTCGTGGGCTTGCTTTTGCAAATAGCTTTCAATAGCAGAGTTTTCGAGCAGCTCAACTATTTTGGAAATTTGCACTAATTCATCTTTATCAAAAGCGGCATTTGAATTATTCAAATATTCCAACACTTTAGCTCTGCCATTTTGTTTGAAAAAGCCCGGGTTTTCCCGTTCAAAATCAGCAAGCCCGGAAACCGGCTGTACTGAAGCCGCAGACATACCTGCCGAACCCTGTTGTGAAACTATAGTTTGATATGCCTTACCAACCACATATTTCATCAAATGTTGTCCTTGTACAGGGTTAATGATGCCTGCATTCATAAGATTTTCAAGAATTTGAATATCTCTTACGACTGCTTGTTTAATAGCGTCAATATTCCCTGTATTAATTGTAGGAGTCTGAGGTGTTTGTACTGCACCCATGGCATTATCTGTTGGAATTTGTGCAGCAGCATCAGGAGGAATATTTTCATTCATTGCCGGCTGTAAGATATCGGCAGTTGATGAATTTTGTTGTAATATATCTTTTTCGTTCATTTAAAACTCTCCTTATATTTGTGAGGGGTAAAGTATCCTTAAATATAAAAAGAATTTAAGGATACTTTGTAAATGCAGCTAGGCTGCGACTTGTGCTACCATTTTCGCCAAAGCTTTCGGTTGAACAGTTTTTGCACCATACAAGTACAAGCCTCTGACTAAATCAGAGAAGCTGTCTTTATCTCTCAAGCTTTCAATTTTCGCTAATTGAGATGCAAACGTAATAGCATCGTTTGTACCGGCTAAAATGTAGTATTTGTCAGATGTAGCTGTTAAGTTTGTGCTTACAAGAACATCCATACCTGCAATTCTGCCGATAGCGCCTTCGCGTAAAGTTTCATCAGCAACATTGTTGGCGCCGATAAATTCAGTACTTTGTAACAAGTAAGATTCAACAAGCGGGTTAATTACAACCCAAGGACGCTTGCCTGCTTTAACAGCATTTGCATCTTTCAATTTCATTGCAAGATTTACAAAGTTTTGATAAATTGTTGATTTGCTTAAAGTTACAGGAGAAGAATCTGACCCTACGATATTATTTGAATCAACGTTTGTATGCATTGAAAGCAGGTAGCTGTCTTGTTCAACTTCAATAGCATTTTTAGCGTTTGTAAGGTGCGCTTCCATAATGTCAGTGTTTGATTGAACTTGAGCAACGTCATTGATTTTGAATGCAAAGAATTTTTTCTGATCAATGACTAAATCTTGAGATGTAGGAGTAAGCTCGCTGTATGAAATACTGTTTGTATCAAGTGTTGAAACTGTAACAGCAGCAGGGGTAATAATTTTTACTTTATCACCTTGGTTTTTAATTTCGCCTTCGTAGTTTCTGTTGACGCATTGGAGCATAACACATTCTTTAGTTAACATGTTGTTTAATTTTGCGCTCCATATTTCCGGGATAAATGCAGAATAAGAATTTGTTGTAGTTTGTGTTGACATTTTCAATCTTCCTTTCGTTTTTTAAGTAATAACTGTTTTTGTATAAAATGAGTGGTGCTAATCATCGTTATAAATTTCTCTGAATTGCAGTCCTATAATTGCGCAGTCGCTATGGACTTCAGAACCTTGTACGCACAATTGAACTGCGTAATTAGCTTCAGAGATTTCGGCTTTTTCTAAAGTTTCAGTATTTATAGGCCATACAGGCATTATTTCATCATCCTTTGCCCAATGGCACGGCAAATTATCAGAAGTCTCATCATCCGCCCAAAGCAGATGTTCAAAGTGGAAAGAATAGATTTTTTCCAAATCATCACTATATTGGCTGTCGTAATCCTTGTATACAGAAAAGTCAAAATTATTGTCATAAGACTCGTCCAGAATAAAGTAAAACTCATCAATAACTTTCCTATGATGGGCCGAACCTATCGCGAGGAATGGAGATTTCCACATAAACTTTACGGCCTCTCCGTCAAAAGTCAGCCCAAAATCTTCTCTATAAATTTTTCCGTTTTCATCAGCCGTAACAACGTAATCTTCAAACAAAGCGGCTGTTGTAATGTTTTGCGGAATAACCCTTTTATACCATGATTTGTTGACGTAATCGTTAATCCACACAGTGTGAAAATATTCCTGATCAGTGTATGGAATAAAATACCACATTTGATTTCTGTTTTCGTAGTGAACGCAAATAATATCAGAGTAAGCGGTTTTATTAAAACTTGAAAATTCCGGTTTAATATTCTGGGAAATTTCGCTTCCAAGCTGTATTTGGTTTAATTCGCCAACCTGCTCAAGAGCGTATATTCCTGATGAAAAGAAATACTGTCTGTTTTCGACATTCACGACCGCATGAGGCGCGAGTGTGCCTTTGTCTGCAAACGGAACAATGGCAAAGTCATCGGCTGAAGTTCCTGTCAAAAGATAAACCATATTTCTTTTGTAAATCGCAAGATAATCTTTGTAAGGTTTAAGCGCTGTAATCTGCGAAGTATCAGTATGAAAATCGCTTATATATCCTGCGTCATTTTCGGTCGTAAAATCAGTATAAGAACCAAGTGCAGAATAATAAACAGTCGAATCCTTTGCGACCCAGACACGCCCTTTATGAACAGCAAGCACAGCTCCGGTTATTCTGTTTTCTGAAGCATCTTTCAGATCTTCACATTCCACAACTTCATAATCTGCGTTATTTTTAATAAAGAATAACCCGTCGCTTTCAGTAATAATAAGAACGCCATTTAAAAAAGCTGTAAAATAAGGTTTTACACCTGTCAAAGTTTTTTCTAATTCTTTTAGCGCAGAATTTGCCGGATTGTAAATATAAATCTTGCCGGATACAGTGGTAATAACAAGTTTCGGATCATCATGGCTAATCATTTGAAACATACCAGTGATTTTTTCGGCTACAGGCAGAGTAAGCTGAAGGGTATTGCCTTTTTGCTTAATTATGCCGCGATTTTTAAAAATTTCAATATTTTCACTGTCCGACCAGTACAATTTTTTGGTAGAAAGCCCGAGCTCTGTTTTGGTAAGCGCCTGGTTAATCCCGCCGGATAAATTGTAATAAGATGTTTCCATAATTTATACCTCTTTCGCTTTTGAAATGTACCATTTGATTTTTGAGCGGATAAAAGCTCCGCAATCATTTTTTTCCACCCAAGGATAGGGCGGGATATGAATAATATCAATTTTTCCTGCTGAAGTTGTTTTGGGATTTTTAACGCCGAATTCGTAATGCGTCATAACATTAGCAGGAGTAACAGCGATATTGTATTTAAGCGCCAAATCAGCACAAAGCTTCATAGCGGCTTCAAATTGGACTGGAGTAATCGGGTAATTCCCAACGTGATTTTTATCTTTAAAACCTGCCATGGCACACATAGATACGCCTATAGACCCGGTGTTCCCGCCACCTGTGTGCGCAGCATAAGTCCCTTCAGAACATACAAGATTGTCTTCAGGTTTAAAATTTCCGGAGATTGTTTTTCCACTCCCGTCAATTAAAAAATGATAACAGTTTTTTTCGTACGTCGAGGGATTGTAGCCCCCCGCCGTCCAATGAATAATAATTCTTTTCATATGTCCCCTTTGCTTTAATTTTTGTCATAGTAAAGGTTAGGATTTTTCATAAAAAATAAAACGGCTGCATTGACTCTGTTTTTGGCATTTAATTTGAACATTATACGAGTTAAATATGTTTGAACAGTTCGTTCAGATATTTTTAAAATAATCCCGATTTCTTTATCGACATAGCCTTTTGCAACCAAAGTCAAAACCTTAATTTCCTTTGGTGATAGTTTCATTCTCAATTCCCTTATATGTAATCCTGGTTATTAGATTTAATAATTTCAATCTTAACTTAGACAAAAAACATTATTTTAATAATATCTCAGCTAAAAAAAGATGGGAGGAGCAATTCCTCCCTCTAGAGTAAGATAAGTTAAAAATAATTCCTTATTTTAAAAACCAAAGAATTACTTTATGAGGTAATTGCAATTAAGATGGAGATGTTTATTTTGTTTTATAGTTGTTTTCAATGTGCTTGAAGCTGAATGATGGTCAGGATTTTCCTCTTTACTTTTTGGTTGTCCGTAAAAAGTTTTTCTCGTATCCAGAAGTGGATTGCTGTAACTTTGTAATTTTTTTAATTTAAATTTATTTTTTTGTAAAAAATTTACAGCTTTTACACCAACCTTTCTGATAATAGAAACTTTTCCGTCTTCAGAAACTCTGGTTATTTGGATAACCGCGTGCCCGCAATGCCGACACGCTGCCAGATAGTCAACCCGGCACGCCAAGAATTCTGCCTTGGGTTCTGCTGTAAATGTCTTTGACTTTTGCAGATAGCCGCAGCAATTAATATATCCCATTTATTCTCTCCCTAAAGAGCTTGTCAATCTAAGGTGTTCCCGATTTATTTTGTTTAACCTTAACTATATTTTGAGTATAACGTATTTTAAAAATAAAAAAAGTCCGCAGTTTTACTTACGTAAAAATACGTCCGTAATTTTACGGACAAAAACGCAAAAAAAAAATTACTTAACAATTAACTCACAGCACATTTGGCAAGCGCCGAAAACCTTTGCAGCCTTCAAATTTTTCCTAAAGCACCTATAGTGAGGAAGATTAAAAACATCTTTCAGCGGCAAATCTTTCACATTCCCAATTCGCTGGGAAAGACAAGGATAAACGTCGCCTGATGGATTAATCATCATATTGGAATACGGATACTTGCAAGGAAGATAAATATCTTGAACAGGTTTATCAGCCGGCATATTAAAGAATTGTTCTATTTTTTCAAGCGTGTTTTTCGCATACTCAAACTTTGGCGAAAAGCGAATCTGTACCTTTGAATTTTTCTGTAATGCCTCAAGCTCCCTGTACACCTCTTTGAAATGGTCCATATCAAAATACTTTTGTATTGGATAATGCCCGTTGAATTCCGGCACAAAGCTGTCAAACAATACTGAATTTTGTTTTAAATTGTTATTTCTCAAAAACGAAATCGATAAAAAATTAAATTTCATCTCATCGCAAAGCTTGTACAATTTAACCAAATCATCGAGATTGTTTTCTAAAACAATAGTTTTAATATCAATAAGCGGGCGCTTTTCGCGGCTATTCATGTTTTCAAGATTGGAAATAATTTTATCAAAAATCCCTTCTTTAGCGCGGTTTTTGTCATGATTTTCGCCATACCCGTCAAGCGAAACCGACAAAAGCATCATTTTGCTTTTAATAAAAGCGTCAATAATCTCATCATTAATCAAAATTCCGTTTGATACAACGTTCAATTTACCAAAAGTCTTTTTAGAAACAGCGTAGAGAATATCAACAAAATCTTTTCTTATCAAAGGTTCACCGCCTACGAGCGTAACAAAAGAATAAAAAGGTATTTGCCGAATAACATTCATCCATTCATCAGTCGTAAGCTCGTCTTTTTTGCGGTCATCTCCGACATAACAATACGGACATTGCAAATTGCACCGATATGTCAACTCAAAAAAATAACGCAACGGAATTAACGCCTTACCGGAATTTGAGTTATAAGAAGGCATTGCGTACAAATTTCTGGCCAAATCAAATAAATTTGATAAATTAGACATAAGACCTCACACCCGCTACATTTGCCCGAGCAGAATTAAACTCAGCCAAATAAACAGCATACCTGTTACAATACCAATCATAGAAAGGTGCCAGTTGCCGTACTCGCGAGCAAGCGGAAGAAGCGTATCAAAAGATATATATATCATAATTCCGGCAACAGCCGCCATCAAAATTCCCACAAGCACTTGCGGCAGGAAAAGCCCTAAAAGCAAAACCCCAATTAAAGCTCCAATTGGTTCTGTAATGCCAGAAAGTGCCGCATATAGCATCGCATAACGCTTCTTGCCCGTTGCATGATAAATAGGTAAAGCAACAGCAATACCTTCAGGAATATTATGAATTGCAATCGCAATCCCGACAGAAACCCCCAATGTTAAATTTTGAGTTGTTGTTAAAAAAGTCGCCATACCTTCGGGGAAGTTATGCACACAAATAGCGATAGCAGTTAAAAGCCCTGCTCTTTTAATTTTATGATGATGCTTGCAAGGCGCATCAGGGTCGCTTAATTCATCAGGATCGATATGATCAGGCAAAAAATAATCAATAAGAATTGCAATAACTAAGCCCGCTATAAATCCGCAATATAACATCCATTGATACTTATTAGGATAATTAACCGCCAAAAGATGCCCGGCTTCAGGCAAAATATTCGTAAAAGAAAGAAAAATCATAACTCCGGCCGAAAACCCAAGCCCTATTGATAATGCTTTTAAGTTATCTTTTTTAACCATAAAAGCAATGCCGCCGCCGACAGCAGTTGTAAGCCCGGCAAATAGCGTCATTAACATTGCAATTCCAAAATTTTGCGGTAAATTCATATCTTATCTCCGAAACAATTCTACCACAAAAAATTAAATATCAACTCCGCTCATCATAGAAATTAAAGTTCCGATAGTAGTTTCCATACTAACACTGTCGGAAGTCCTTTGCTGCAAAAACGCATTAACCTGCGGAATCATCTCAATAGCAGTATCAAGCTTTGGGTTTGACCCAGGCTGATACATCCCGACATCAATCAAATCCTTGTTTTCGCGGTAAAGCGCGAGAATTTTCCTCATCTTGGCAGCCGCCTCTTTATGCTCAGGAGACGCAATAGCTGACATAAGCCTTGAAATACTCCCTAAAACATCAATAGCCGGATAATGATTGGACTCAGCAACCTTTCTTGAAAGAAATATGTGCCCGTCAACAATCCCGCGGACAGTATCCACAATAGGGTCAGATATATCGTCCCCTTCCATCAAAACAGTATAAAGTGCCGTAATCGAGCCTTTCGGACTATTTCCTGCACGCTCAAGCACTTTTTGCAGCCAAGAAAAGATTGACGGCGGATAACCTTTCATAGTCGGCGGCTCCCCGATAGAAAGCCCTACTTCACGCCCGGCCATAGCGCAGCGCGTAACCGTATCCGTCATAAGAAAAACTTTTTTACCTTGATCTCTAAAATATTCACAAACAGCAGTTGCGGCCTGCAAAGCTTTTTGACGGATCAATGGCGGCTGATCGCCGGTTGAACAAACCAAAACCGACTTTTTCATACCTTCTACGCCTAAAGAGTCTTCAACAAATTCTTTAACTTCCCTGCCGCGTTCACCGATTAAGGCCATAACATTAACATCCGCATCAGAGTTTCTAGCAATCATACCGAGCAAAGTACTTTTGCCGACACCAGAACCTGCAAAAAGGCCCATACGCTGACCGCAGCATAGTCATACAACTGTCAATCGCTCTTACGCCTGTTGAGAATTGTTCTGTAATAATAGGCCTTTCAAACGGCCCCGGCGGAGGCCCCTCAATAGGCCGCCAAACAGCTCCGGTTGTATCAAGCGGCTTGTCATCAATAGGTTCACCCATAGGGTTGATAAGTCTTCCAAGAAGAAAATCCCCAACAGGAATAATAATAGGTCTTCCGGTTGACGTAACCTGGCTACCCTGCCCGATACCGTTTCCATCTAAAAGCAGCAAAAGCTGAGCGGCTTCACCTTTAAAAGCTACAACTTCCGCTGGTTTCTTTTCGCCGCTGTCGGTTTCGATATAGCATAAATCACCGATTTTAAGCCCCGGGAGCTTAACCTCAACAGTCAAGCCCAAAAGCTTTGAAACCGTGCCCTTATATTTGTAAAGCTCAGTTTCGTTAAGTTTTTCCTTAACGCGGGATTTCAAATCAATAAGCCTGCTGTCATCTAAGTCATTCATAATAGAATTATATTACCTAACCGGCCAATGTGCAAGTTTATTAATTTTACCACGGATAATCGTCCTTAATCTGCCAGCCGTCCATTTGAATGAGCGCTCCGCAATTGTATCTTTTATTTTTTGGAATATTTGCATTACAGCCGTATTGGGGGTGATTTATAAGCTCATCTCTACTTGGAAGCTGACCTTTGCTTATCCAGTCTTGGTTGCCATTTCCCCAAGCGAAAAATGAAAACTTTTTGCGACTATGAATTCTCATAACAAAATTTTTTCGGCTGTAATCTTTCCAGCGGCTATTATGCCCTTCTGTATCATTTGAAAAGTCAAAGATAAGGGAGAATGAGGCTGGAGATTGACCTGAAGCAGAAGCACCGTCAAGATCAAATGTTACTAAAGTGCCATCCGCAAGATAAACTCCATAATTGTGGTATGAATTAGTACCTGAACCTTCATACATTTTTAACTTTTTTACATATGGAACAAAATACTTGTTGGCAAAACGTTTTACATTTTCATTGGTGTATTCAGTTCCCCACTCCCACTCGCTAAAATCGCCGTTTTCTGCAACTGATAACATCAATGCTTGAGAAACAATACTATAATTCTTTTGTAATCGTGTTACCAAAACGCGCTGCTGATGTTTCTTTATTAACGTCGGCATTGTCAGTGCGGCTACTATCCCGATTATGCCTAAAGTTATCAAAACTTCCGCTATAGTAAAGGCTATCTTTGATTTTGTTGGGCTGAAAGCCCAACCTACTCCTTCTGAGGTTATACATTTGTAGGTTGGGGTTTCTACCCCAACTTTTCGGCCTTTAAGCGGTATGAACCCGCGAGCCCCCCCC
>USGC01000059.1 GCA_900554095.1 uncultured bacterium | reverse complement strand
TAAACTGGAACATGAGTTTTGCCGTTATGCACAGCGATTGTATGACCTAACATGTCAGGTACAATCATTGATGCTCTTGACCAAGTTTTAATTACTTTATGTTCTGAATTTGCATTCATTTTTTCAATTTTCTTTTGTAGAGCTTCTTCTACGTATGGACCTTTTTTTAATGAACGTGCCATTAATTTCTCCTTTTATTGTTTTGGTTGAGTTTGTTTCGATTAGATACTCGTAACACTCACGCTCGTTCGTGAACGATTATCTTATTTTTTTCTTCTTCTTACGATAAGTTTGTCAGAAGCTTTACCTTTTTTACGGGTCTTAGCACCGAGCGCTGGTTTACCCCAAGGTGTTTTCGGGTGTCCGCCCGGACCTGTTTTACCTTCGCCGCCGCCGTGAGGGTGGTCGCAAGGGTTCATTGTAACACCGCGGACTGTAGGTCTGATACCTAAGTAACGTTTTCTGCCGGCTTTACCGAGTGATAGGTTTTTGAATTCTGAATTACCTAATGTACCGACTGTAGCCATACATTCTTTTCTTACCATTCTCATTTCTGATGAAGGTAATTTAATAGTTACATAATTGCCTTCTTTAGCCATAACTTGAGCTGCATTTCCAGCTGCTCTAACCATTACACCGCCGCGGCCTGGGTTAAGTTCAATATTATGAACGATTGTACCTAGCGGAATCAATTCTAAAGGAAGCGCATTTCCTACTTGTACAGGAGCTTCCGGCCCTGATACAATTGTATCTCCTACATTTAAGCCTTCAGGTGTTAAGATATATCTTTTTTCACCATCAGCGTAAAATACTAATGAAATTCTAACGTTTCTGTTCGGATCGTATTCAATAGTTTTTACAGTTCCTGGTACGCCGAATTTATCACGTTTAAAATCAATTACACGGTAAGATCTTTTTACACCGCCGCCTTTATGACGACAAGTAATTCTACCTGTATTATTTCTTCCTGCTGTTTTTTTCAAAGGTTTTAGCAATGATTTTTCAGGAGTTGATGTAGTGATTTCTTGGTAATCACTTTTTGTCATACCTCTTTGTCCCGGAGATGTCGGATTAATTTTTCTGATTGCCATTTTATTTTCTCCTTTTAATTGGCTTGAGTATTTCTATTTGGGACATATGCCTTACGCCCCGTGTTAGAATAGCTTGTTACACTGCAACAAGTTCTTCAATAGGATCGCCTTCGATAGTAACGATGGCTTTTTTAGAAGAGTTTGTTCTTCCGAATTTATAGCCCATTCTCTTAGCGTGAGATGGCATATAAACTGTTCTTACTTTTTTAACTTTTCTTCCAGGAAAAGCTAATTCTACAGCTTGAGCGATTTCGATTTTAGTCGCGTCTTTAACTACTTCAAAAGTATATTGGTTCATTGCGGTTGCGCCAACTGATTTTTCAGTAATTAAAGGTTTTTTAATTATGCTGTATAACTTTTCTATATTTGTTCTTTCTTTGCCCATTATTATATTCCTTATTTTTTAATTTAGCTGAGTCTTTCAGTAATTTCATTTACCGCAGATTCTGTAATTACAACAAAATCAGCTTCTAACAAATCTTTAACATTGATATTTGAAGGTAAAATCATTTTTACACTCGGAATGTTTCTTGCAGCTAATTCAAGATAGTTGTTTTCCGGAGCTTTAGTGTCTGCAACTACGAGGATTTTACCGTAAACATTTAATGATTTAAGTGCATTTACCATCAATTTAGTTTTAGGTTCTGTAATTGTAGAGAAGTCTTTAACAACGATTAATTGGCCTTCTCTAGCGGATAATGCAGATTTCAAAGCTAATTTTCTTGCTTTTTGCGGCATTGAGAAAGAATAATCTCTAGGTTTTGGTCCAAAGATAACGCCGCCGCCTGCAAATAATGGTGAACGGAGTGAACCTGCACGAGCACGGCCTGTACCTTTTTGTTTCCAAGGTTTTCTACCGCCGCCTGAAACTTCTGCTCTTGTTTTTGCACAAGCAGAACCAGCTCTTGCGTTGTTTAATTGTCTTCTTAATGCCAAGTGCATTACATGTAAATTTGGTTCTACACCGAAAACATTTTCGTTTAAGGTGATTTCGCCTAATTTTTCTCCATTTGTATTTAAAATTTCTTTTGACATTTTTATTTTTCCTTTATTACTTTTGCTGCTTACCTCTTGCAACTTTGCTTTATATGGCAAGGCAGGTTTTTAATTTTTCTTTTTTGAATTAACTAGTTCCATTTAGTTCTTGTTGGAACGATTGTAACTAATCTTCCTTCGCATCCAGGAACAGAGCCTTTTACTAAAACTAATTTTTTATCAGCATCAACTTTAACTAATTTCAATTTAGTGATAGTAACTCTTTCGTTGCCCATATTGCCGGCCATTCTTTTGCCTTTAATAACGCGGCTTGGGGTGGTACCTGCACCGATTGAACCAGGTTCTCTGTGGTTTTTAGAACCGTGGCCCATAGGTCCTCTGCCGAAATTCCAGCGTTTTACTGTACCTTGGAAGCCTTTACCAATTGATTTTCCAGTAACATCAACTTTTTCAACGTTGTTAAGTATTGAAAGTTCAATTTTGTCGCCTACTTTATAATCAGAAGGATTGTCAACTCTGAATTCTTGTAAGTGTCTGAAGGTTTCAAGATTATTTTTCTTGAAATGTCCGATTTCAGGTTTAGTTAAGTGTTTTTCTTTAGCCGGAACTGTACCTACTTGAATTGCGTTGTATCCGTCAGTTTCAACAGTTTTAACTTGAGTTACGACTATATCGTCGACTTGAATAACTGTTACAGGAATTGCCAAACCTTGTTCATCAAAGATTTGAGTCATTCCGAGTTTTTTTCCTATTACACCTAGTGTCATATTTTACCTTTCTAGCTCGCCTTACTTGGTGCGGACAAATTCCGCCCCGTTTCGGGTTTGCATTTTCTCTTGCGAGCGCTACTTGCTGCTTGTACTTTACCTTCGGGCCTTTCACCCTCCGTGCCGTTTTGTTTTGGACGGGTAGTAGATCACATTATATATGCATAATGCTTATTAAATTTTCAATTTGGCTTTATAGTGATTAAAGTTTTACTTCAATATCTACGCCAGCCGGTAAATCTAATCTACTTAACTCTTCAGTTGTCTGTTGAGTCGGTTCGTATATATCGATAATACGTTTGTGTGTTCTTAATTCAAAGTGTTCACGAGATTTTTTGTCAACGTGGGGTGAACGAAGAACGCAATATATACGTCTTTTTGTAGGTAAAGGAATAGGACCTGCAACTTTAGCATCTGTTCTTTTCGCTGTTTCTACGATTTTGTCAGAAGATACGTCAATAAGCTTGTGATCATAAGCTTTTAAACAAACTCTGATTCTTTGTCTTTTTGTGCTTGTCATTTTTATTCCTTTTCTTTTTTGTGTTTACACATTAAAGGTTTTGGATTTAGCGGAAACCTTTGTACCGCTTGTGTTTTGCTAGGAATGCTATTCAATAAATATTTCGGTATTTGTATATTTACTAAACCCTAGCATATCGATAGTAGTATAAACAATAATGGCTGTCAACAATGAATTTTGCTTAATGTTGCTATTTTGTTACATATTGCAAAAAAAATTACCGTAAATATTTTTACGGTAATTTTTTGAATTATTATCCAAGTATTTTATTTTTGTTTTTTAGCTTTTGATTGAGAAGTTTCTTCGTCTGTTTCTTCTGCGGCTTGGTCTTCTTCAGCGTTCAAATCATTTTCTTCGACTTCATCTTCGCTTAAAGATTCTTCTGAAGCTTCCTCTTCTTGAATGTTTTCGTCTTCAGTTTCAATATCTTCCTCTTTAGAAGATTCTTTTTCGAGAGCTTTTTCGATTTCTGCTTCGTCTTTAGCTCGTAAAACAGGAATAGAAAGCATTAAAGCCATCTGTTCACCTTCTTGTTCAAGGTTAAGTTCAAGCGCATCTTTATCCATTTCAACGTATTTGGAAAGAAGTTCCACTAATTCTTTGCGCATTCTTTCCATAAGTTCAGGAGAAAGATTTGTTCTGTCCTGCATCAATACAACGCGAAGTCTGTTTACGGCTGTATCTTTTGCCGTTTCTTCTTTTTCGGCCTGACGGAAAAAGCCAAAAACTTTATTAAATAATTCTGAAAAAATATTATCTTTCATTTTACTTCTCCTTTCCCATCAAACCTGAGAAGAATTTTTTTACTTTTGCTAGAACGCTGGTTTCTTCTTCAAGGTTTAAGAAAGGAACATCTTCGCCTATAATTCTTTTTGCTACATTGTTGTAAGCTTTTCCGGCAAGAGAATGTTCATCATTTACAATGGGTTCGCCTTTGTTAGTGGAGGTAATAATCCCTGTATCTTCAGGAATTATACCGATTAACTCTGCTGAAAGTATTTCAACAACGTCTTCTACGCTCATCATGTCGTTTGATTTGATAAGGTTTGGACGGACTCTATTCAATAATAGTTTGTAAGATTTTATTTCTTCTTTAGACTCTAAAAGCCCGATAATTCTGTCTGCATCGCGTACTGCTGACATTTCAGGGGTTGTAACTACGATGGCTTCTGAGGCTCCGGCAACTGCATTTTGAAAACCTTGCTCAATACCTGCCGGGCAGTCTACTAAAATAAAATCAAAGTCTTTTTGAAGTTCTTCACAAATATGTTTCAATTGTTCTTCAGTAACTGCTGTTTTATCACGGGTTTGTGCCGCAGCCAAAAGACAAAGGTTAGGGTTTTTCTTGTCTTTAACAAGTGCCTGTTTAAGTTTGCAACGTTCTTCAACAACGTCTACAATTGTATAAACAATTCTGTTTTCTAAGCCTAGAAGTAGGTCAAGATTTCTCAAACCTAAGTCTGTATCAATCATAACGACCTTTTTACCAGCTCTTGCAAGGGCAGTTCCGATGTTAGCGTTAGTTGTAGTTTTGCCAACGCCTCCTTTACCGGAAGTTATTACTATTACTCGACCGCTCATGGTTTCTCCTTAATTCTCATCATTTCTTTTGTAAATTACAATATGTTTTTTTACAACTCGTGCTTCTTCTGGTGTAAACGAGTCTGATTTTTGGACGTACGGAACATTCACAGTATCGGGACGTCTGGCAAAAATCTCACCGATACGAAGCTGGATTGCGTTCAATTTCAATGCGCGTACTCTTGCAAAGTTGCAGCCTTCACTGCCGGCGTGCGCAATACCGCCAAGCACACCCCAAACTGTAATATCGCCTTTAGCAATTATTTCAGCACCAGGGTTTACATCGCCAATGATTACAATGTTGCCGTCTGATTTTAAACTTTGTCCGGAACGCAGCGTCCTTTGAACGTATAAGGTCGGAAGTTTTTCAGTTTCTTTGCGGTGTTTTCTTACTTCTTCAAAATCTTCACTTTTTTCAATAAGTTCTTCAGACTCTATTTTTTCATCAGTACGGATTTCTTCTTCAACTTCCGGATAGCGTTCATCAAAATCGCCTTCACCGAAGATTTTGTCAAGGGCGTTTTCTAATTCTTCATTAACAACTTGAGCATCTTCTTCTTTCAAGTCAAATTCGGGTGCTTCTACAGTATTTTCAAACTCATGAAGCTGAATTCCGAGGCTGTGTGCAGCCGCTTGAGTAATTTCAGAATGTGATGTGATAAATTCAAGTTGGCTGTTCATTGATTCAATCAATGCTTTAATGCTGATAAGCTGAGATTGGTTTAAATCAACCGAGCCCAATTTAAGGCAGACATTTTTTTCTTTGGCTTCAGACATGTCAAGAATTTGTGATAATTCATAAATAATTTCGGACGTCTTTTGAGCGTTGCTTAAATCAACGATAAACCCATTTTCGATATATCCCTTATCCATTGTTTCCCTTCCAAAAATCTAGTTTATTCTTAGAGATTAAATGAAAAAAAATTTTTCTGCAACGAATTATTTAGAAATGTAATAATTTTATGCAAAAGTTGAAAGGTTGACTTTTTTTAAAGCAAGGTGATCATTCAATTCGGATTTTGTAATAACGCCGTCGTTGTTTTGGTCAAAGGCCTTGTTGCTTTCATAGTAGCTTAACAGCCGTCCGTTTTTGTTTCTTTCGCCTTTGCGGCAGAGAACCTCGTCTCCGGAACGGCCCGGAAGGTACGTCAGAGCATACAAATCAGCGGCAGAAAGTTTATCAGATTTTTTGAAGTGATAGGTTTTTGAAGCCAGATAGAATTTTTCTGCTAAATCGAGCTGCTCAATCGCTGAAAGCTTGGCTATTTCTTCTTTTGTAATGTTTATACCGTAAACCCTTTTTAATTCAGCCGTTGCACTGTCTGTAAATTGTATAAGTCCGACAGCAGTACGTGAACGGTTCCATTTCCCCGGATTAATTCCGCTTTCAGAGTTCATAACCGCAAGCAAATCTTCATAATCACAGTTAATGTTTTTTGCAACATCTTTTACTTTGGCTAAAAACTTTGCATCGAGATGATTTGCGCTTAATTTTGTGTATTTAGCCGGAGTTGAAAATGGCTGAAACTTGCCTGCTGTAATGTTTTTGCTGTTCAAATAAGGACTTGCTGTAATATTGTAATTATAAGAATGTTTATGAGCAAAAGCCTTGTCAGAAGATAGATTTCGCCCTAAGTTGTAATCATAATGGGGTTTATATGTAAAAGGGGGTTCAACCTTCGGTAGAATCGAGTATTCACGCTCAGGTCTTCGCGGTGGAATCCTTCTTGTATAGCTGGTTTCAAAATAAGGTGAAGGCGCTGAAAATATATTAAGCCACCTGCCGCTTGTGAGATATTGTGCTGTATTAATTATGAAAAGCGGATTGTAAAAAGAATTCATATATATATAAGGATTTCCGCCAAAGAACGGCCGGCAGCATCCCATATAATAATTATTAAATCCAAAAAATCCGTAACTCATAATTTCCCCGTTATATATATAAAGTAAAAATCTTTGTAAATATTGACTAGTTTGTAAAAAATTATTAATATTTAATAATATTAACTTATGTAAAAAAATATTTTTAGTGTATTATGAATTTAAGGTAATAATTATGTTCAATGAAACTAAAACACATGAGATTACAGTTGACGTTGTAATATTGACTTTAAAGAACAACGCATTACAGGTATTGTTAGTTAAACGCACAAATGAACCGTTTAAAGACAAATGGGCAATCCCCGGTGGTTACGTAAGATTGTCAGAAAATCTTGATCAAGCGGCTTTGAGGGTATTAAAAGAGCGTACAAATGTTGATAATATTTACTTAGAACAGCTTTACACATTTGGAGACCCGCTTCGCCACCCCAATGCAAGGGTTATTACTTGTGCATATTTCGCACTTGTAAGGGCTGAGGATATTAAAATTACATCAACTCCGGAGCTTGGCTGGCACAAAATTTCAGACCTTCCGGCGCTTGCCTTCGACCATAAAGAAATTATTGAATATTCGCTTAAACGCACACGCGAAAGACTTGAAATCTGTCCGGTTGCTTATCAATTATTGAACGAAAAATTTACCCTTACTGAAATGCAAAAATCTTACGAATTGATTATGGATAAAAAGCTTGATAAACGTAATTTCCGTAAGAAAGCGCTTGCTACAGAAGGGCTAATTGAACTTGATGAGTATACAAAATCATCATCCAAAAGACCTGCCAGACTTTACATGTTTGAAAGTATTAAATTAAATTCAAAACGTGCGCATTTTATTTCTAAAAAAAAGGAGAAAAAATAAGAAATGGTAACATTTTTATGGACGGTACAAATTATATCAGCACTCTTATTAATAGTATTAATATTGCTTCACTCGCCAAAAGGTGATGGAATCGCGGGATTTGGCGGAGCATCACAAATTTTTTCATCACAAAAAAGTGCAGAAAAAGGTTTGAATAAAGTAACCGGCATAATGGCTGCTATCTTTGTTCTTTGCACGTTTTTAATTGGATATGGCATAATTAAGTAACATTGATGGACGAAATTTTTTCAAGAAACGAGCTTTTTTGGGGAAAAGAGGCGCAGAAATTTCTTTATTCAAAACATGTTGCCGTGTTTGGACTTGGAGGTGTCGGAGGCTTTTGTGCTGAAAATCTTGCGCGTGCCGGAGTTGGAAAGCTTACAATAATAGATTTTGATGTTGTTTCAAAGTCTAATATTAACCGCCAGTTGGTTGCGATGAATTCCACTGTCGGCATAAAAAAAACACAGCTTTTTAAAGAACGTTTGAAAGACATTAACCCAAGTATAGAAATAATTGAAATTGATGATTTTTATACTGAAAAAATGGATTTAGCAAAATATGATTACGTTGCAGACGCGATTGATACTATGCGCTCAAAAATATCTTTGCTTGAAAATTGTGTAAAACGTCGCATTCCGGTAATAAGCTCAATGGGTGCAGGTAACCGTATTGACCCTTCTAAACTTTATATTTGCGATATTTCTGAGATTGAAAATAAAAATGCTCCTTTTGTCTCAAATGTAATTTATCAGCTTAAAAAAAGAAATATAGAGCATGGCATAACTGTTGTTGCAAGCCGAGAAAAACCATTCTGTACTGAAAAAATTTCATCAGAAGAAAAGATTTTGACAAAAGCAGGCGAAAATATTGAATTTGTAAAAATAACCCCACCGTCAACTCCTTTTGTAGCGTCTTGTGCGGGGATTTTTATGGCTTCATACATTGTACGAAAATTTCTTGAGGGGGCAGAAAATGAAAATGCATAATATTCTTGTAACAGGCGCATCTAAAGGCATTGGTAATGTTATTGCAAAAGAACTTCTTCAGCTTGGTAATGTTTTTATTTCAGGCCGCAATGAAAATGCGCTGAAATCTTTTGGCGCAAAGTCTTATTGCGTATGTGATTTGGCTGAAAATCCCGAAATCCTTGATTTTATTGAAAGAAATAAAATAGATATATTAATTAATAATGCAGGAGAATATATTTACGGCGGGATTGAAAAGATGACAATGGCTGATATAGATCGCATTCACAAGACTAACTTAACAGCGCCGGCGTATTTAGTTTCAAGAGCAGTGCCGTACATGAAAAATATAAAGTTTGGTAGAATTATAAATATAGGCTCAATCTCCGGGGTTATGGGCGAGGCGAATGCAAGCCTGTATTCATCATCAAAGGCGGGTTTGTGCGGACTTACAAAGGCATTGGCGCTGGAGTTGGCTGAATTTGGAATAACTGTGAATACAATTAACCCCGGCTGGGTTGAAACCAATCTTGGGTGTGATTCGATTGAGCAGAGCGAGTTTAG
>USGC01000058.1 GCA_900554095.1 uncultured bacterium | reverse complement strand
AAGAATGGGAAAAAGAATTGACAAAATTTAACATATAGACAAGTTTGAAAAAGTATACTATAATAAAACAATAAGTAAATAAAGGTAAAAAAATGGCTAAAAACATTGATACAGTTCCAATAGAGGTTTCTATCCTCACCGCAGATCATGATATAAAAGGCGTGGTGCATGTTTCAAAGTATACAAATACAAACCGCGAATTAACAGATTTGCTGAACGATAGAGAAAGACGATTTCTCGCTGTTACAAATGCGGAAATCTATCCCAGAAATTCTAATCAATCTCCAAGAAAATATAATTTTTTAGAAATCCATATGGATTATGTTTTGATGGTTCATCCGTCTACCAAGGCTGTTTTTAAAGAATCGGGCAAAACTCAGGAAGATATTGCACGTTTCAGAGATTTGCGGTTGAAGTTGAATCAAACAAAACCATTTTAAAATAATCAGAAAGGTGCCCAATGGCGCCTTTTTTAATTTGTATAGAATTTGTAAAAGGGGTGTAAATTATGAAAGTTTTAATTGTCGACAATGTAAATGAAATCGCAGAAAAAATTTTGCATGAAGCAGGTATTGAACCTGTCGTTATGAAAACCCCTTCGCCGGATAAATTAATGGAAATTATACCTGAATATGATGGAATAATTTTACGCAACATGACAAAAGTAACAGCCGATGTTATAGAGGCAGCAAAAAATTTGAAAATTATTGCACGCGCTGGCGTTGGTGTTGATAATATAGATGTAGCTTACGCATATAAAAAAGGAATTGTTGTTGTAAATTCCCCTGACGGCAACACGGAAGCGACAGCAGAACATACAATTGCAATGGTTCTGGCGCTTTCCAGAAACATTCCTCAGGCTTATGAATCTATGCATGAGGGTAAATTTGAACGTGCGCAATTTGTTGGTTGTGAACTTTTGGGCAAAACCCTTGGTGTTATTGGCTATGGAAAGATTGGCAGCCGCGTTGCTGAAATAGCTAAAGCATTTAAAATGGATGTTATAGTTTTTGACCCTTTTGCCGATAAAAATAAGGTTTTGTCCGGCGGTGCTAAATACATTGAAAATTTAGAAGATCTTTTGGCAAACTCTGATTATATTACGGTTCATGTCCCTAAAAATAAGCAGACAACAGATTTAATAAATAAAGATAATATTTACAAAATCAAAAAAGGCGCAAAGATAATAAATTGTGCACGCGGCGGAATTATTAATGAAGCGGCTTTAAAAGAAAGCTTGCAGCAGAAACACTTAACCGGAGCGGCGCTGGATGTAATTGTGGATGAACCGGATGTAATCAATTCACCGCTCTATCATTGTAGCGACAATATAATTATGGTACCGCATTTGGGCGCAAGTACAAAGGAAGCGCAAATTAAGGTTGCAGAAGATGTCGCAAGACAAACTGTTGATGTTTTATCAGGAAAACCAGCCAAAACTCCTGTTATAACTCATTAGGCAGAAATTTTTAAGTTTTTAATAAGATTGGTTTCTTTGTTTTTATCATCTTGTGGGTTAATGCTGTATTTTTCCGCAGCTGCAACCTCGCGGTCATAGGTATTTTTAGTATCTTTATGGGTTTGTACCGGCTTATCGTTGCGGCACATCCAGGCTTTTGTTTTGTCAGCCAGAGGTGTTGCGATAAACGGAGTAATTATACGTTTACCAACTGTTGTTGCCGCAATGAGAGCTGTCAAGCCGCCAAATGCTGTTAATGATGCATCTCTAAAGCCTTCAAATGCCCTATGGAAGCGTTGATTACCTTTAATTCCTGCGAGTTCTGCTTTCTTTTCCATAATAGCTTGCATACTTTTGGATGCGCCGCGGTTGAAGAATTTATCAAACAGCTTGTTGAACATTTTTTCTTGAACAGTTTTTTTAGAAATTGTATAAGTCATCAAGATTTGCATTAAAATCATCAACCCGCCGTTTGCTAGGTCTAATGCTGCAACAAATTTTCTTTTATCTTCAGGAATTTTGTCATTAGCCAGACTTTGTTTTACGTATAAATAGCAGCCAAGACCGTCTTTCAGGATAATAGAAAATACGCCTAAACCTGAAATGAATGCAATATTTTTCTTTTGATCTTGGAATTTTTGGTTAATTGTATTTTTTTGGTAAGGCAAATCTGCGAACCATCTAATAGGTTTTTTAATCATATCGTAGGCTTTAGAACCCATAGTACTTACTGGAGGTATTCTCATGATTTCACCTCAGCTTTCTGGTTTGCTTGATCTATTAAGGCTTTAATTTCATTAGGGTGTTTTTTTCTGCTTAATTTAGGGAAGAACGCATCCATGAATCTCGGATACACCCAGTTTAATAAAGAACATGTTACAGGAAGCATTAAGAGTGAAACTACTAAGCCCATGATTTGTTTATGGCCTTTGAGGTTATTTTTGATTGTATCTTTAAGATGAGTTGATATTTCTTTAGTAAGGCTGTAGTCTTCTAAACGATGACCTGGGGTATTGATAGTCTTATTTATACTTTTTTGGATTTTATCAATAGTTTCGCCGTTTTTAATTCTTTCAATAATATTATCCAATAAATTATTAGCATCATTAATACTGTCAATTCTGACTTGAATTTGGGCCTTAACTAGATCGACAAGAGCGGCTTCATTTTTAGCTAGAGAATATTTTGTAATGTCGTAAAGAATACCGTCAACTTTTTTAGTTATTGCAGTCATTAATTGTTCATCATTGTTGCCGCGTCTTTGAAGTATTTCATTGAAAATTTTAATTAATTCCGGGTTTTCATTTTGTTTTTTGAGCTGGTTTCTCAAGGTTTTTACAAATTTTCTTACTTCTGGAGCTTTAGAGCCGGAAGCTATTTGATTTTTAATCTGAGTAATTACATTTGTTGCTTTTTCTTGATTTGCGTAATAGTATTTAGCTCTTTCTATCTTTTTGGGAAGTTTAATATTTTGGCATTTATCTAACTCGCTGTTTTCAAGTTGTTTACGTAGGTTTATTGTCTCGATGGCAAGTTGTTTGAAGTCTTCTGTACCCATTCTTATAGGATTGCCGTTGCTTGAAGCAAAAATAATTTTATTGTTTGCAATCATGTTTGCAAGGGTTTTCTTTTGTAAATCCATCTGATTTTCTACATAAATTTTCATTTGATCTTTAGTTAAGTATTTACTTATATTTTTAGCTCTTTTGGTAATATATTTTTTTTCTTGGAAAAGAGTTTTATTGTATTCAATTCCGTAATCGCCGGAATTAGCCATGTTTTCAATAATTTGGTTAAAAGGTATCGTTACTCCTGCTTGCGTAATAACCGCAAGCACAGCAGAAACAGGCTGTCTCCATGCAGAATAAGTTCTTGTATCTTCATCGGTTTTGGAAAGAGGGTTCCATTTAATAAAAATAGGAGCAACTAAACCTGTACCAAGTGAGTTAATGAAGATGTTCATTGTTTCACCCATATTATCATTGATTGTTTTCATGGCTCTGATAAAACCAGGAGTAAGCTCTTTAACTTCTTTAGCAAGCACTTCTTGTGAAAGTGTCGCTTTAAATGCCGGAGCTGCCGGAGGTTTATGGCTCTGCCCCAACTTATTTGATACATTGTAATTTACACTATCTACTTTCATTTAACTTCACCACCAATGAAACCTTCTATATATATATACGTTCGAGCATAAATAAAATTGCTATTTTAGCGTTATTTATTAAGTTTTGTGAACTTGGCCGCAGACCAGGCTCCTTTCTTCTGAAAGCCAGTAATTTCAAGCTTTTCAGACGCAGCAAAAAGTGTTTGGTTTTTTATTAATGAAAATACCAGAAATAAAAATGGAGTATTTTTGTAAATATTTTCATCTTCTACAATTTTTGCCATGACATCAGGCATGTAAAGAGCCGAATCATCAAAAATTAAAATAATTAGACTGTCGCCGGCTTTTAGATTGTTAAATATATCGTTTTCGAGTTTCAATGAAAAATATCCGCTGTAAGAGTTTGAGAAAAACTTTTTGTAAATAGTTTTTCCGCTAACCATAGCTGTTTCATAGTCTGTTCCCGCGGATATGTATTCAAAATAATTGCCTTTGCTAATGTCGTAAACCCTATAAGGGCTGAAATCAAAATACTTTTCAAATCGTGCTTTGGTGTAATATTGCAGCAAAATTATGTCATTACTTTGCGGGTTCATGCTTTTAATCAAATCTGTAGCAATTTTATGTCCCTGGTTTCTCGGCAATCTGAAGGCTGAAAGCGGGCTTACAGCTAAAAATATTAAATTGAGTGATATATAAAACACTAAAATAATATTTCTTGCCGGCTTATTTGATATGCTCATTGCTCCGATTGAGGCAAGGTAAATTAGTATTGGATAAATTTCTATAGAATACTTTGTTATAAATACGAGTTTTCCTAGAATTGCTGCAATTGTCATGACAACTACTGTTGCAATGCATATGAAAAACAGCATTAAATTTTTTCTATTGAAAAGCGATTTAATTATCCAAAAACATGCAATAAGCATGGGCGTAAGTGCAAATATTATAAACCCGGACTTGAAGTTAAAGAAAAAACTGTCCGGTGCGTTCACAAGGTTTGTCAAAACCGGTGAAAAATAATCGCTCATCAAGAATCCATAACGTGAAAAAGTAAAATGCCCCCACCATTGAGATATGGATTTTGTTGTGAAGATATTTACGACAAGCGGCATAGCTGCCAATCCAGATAATACAATAATCCCCCAGAGCCTAAGAATATATTTTTTATAATCTTTAAATAAAAAGATACTAACAAAAACCAGGTTGAAAAATACATATACAAATCCTATTGTATGTGTAAATAGGATTAAAAAATTTGATATTACGTACAGTATGAGGTTTTTCACATTGACGTTTTTTATAATTCTTAGTGTATACAAAAGCGACATGGCTGAAAACAGGAAAAGCAGCGAATAAAATCGAACTTCCTGGGAGTAATAAATTAGAAATGAACTTATAGCTGTGAGTAATGCCGAAGTAAGTCCTGTTTTCTTATCTTTTTCAAGCCCGCAAAAATACATTACAATAACCGCTAAAACTCCAGGAATAACAGAAGTGAGCCTTAAGAGCAAATCACTTTGTCCAAAAATTGTCATGAAAAACTTTAAATATAAATAATAAAAAGGCATGTGGCATTGCGACTTAACTGCCTGCCAAAATCCGTCTGCAAAAGGTGTTGCAGCAATCATGTAACTAACATATTCATCGTTCCATAAACCTTCCGGCTTATCAATTAACAGAAGCCGCAAAATCAGACTTATGAAAACTAAAATATATATCCCCAAGGTTTGTGTCCTATTTGAAAATTTTACTATTTAATTATATAATAAAAAAAAATTAAAGGAAATTTATATGAAATTAGTTATACAGATTCCGTGCTTAAATGAAGAGAAGTCGCTTCCGATTACGATAAACGACCTGCCAAAAGAGATTAAAGGCATAGATGAAATTGAAATTCTAGTAATTGATGACGGCTCGACAGACAGAACAGAAGCAGTTGCAAGAGAGTTGGGTGTAAAGGAAATTATCAAGTTTTCTCATAACCGCGGGCTTGCGGCCGCATTTGTTGCAGGCGTATCAAAAGCATTGGAAATGGGGGCAGATATAATAGTTAATACCGATGCTGACAATCAATACTGTGGTGCTGATATAGAAAAGCTTGTGCGGCCTATATTAGACAATGAAGCCGATATTGTAATAGGCACAAGGCCTGTTGCGAAAATTGCGCATTTTTCTTTTTTAAAAAAGTTTTTGCAAAAACTCGGCTCATGCGTAATGCGGTTGGTGAGTTCGACGGATGTCGAAGATGCCCCGAGCGGGTTTCGGGCTTTTTCACGAAGCGCGGCTTTGCAGATAAATGTTTTTGATAACTACACCTATACATTAGAAACTATTATCCAATCTAAAGCTAAAGGTTTATTGTTAAAAAGCGTTCCTGTTGATGTAAACCCTGAGTTAAGAGAATCAAGATTATTTAAGAACATGTTTATCTATATAACCCGTTCTATATTCACAATGCTTAGAATGTTTATAATATACAGGCCGTTCAGATTTTTTGCAATAATCGGACTGTTCTTTTTGGGAACAGGCACGATATTAGGATTAAGATTTCTGTACTATTACCTGACAGGAAGCGGAACAGGACATATTCAATCCTTAATTCTTGCGGCAATTCTTTTAATTACAGGTGTGCAAGTCGGGTTAATAGCTGTTTTGTCAGAACTTTTGTCAATAAACCGCAAGCTTCTTGAGGATATCCAAAAGAGGGTAAAGTTGGAAGGCTTGAAAAATATTAATGAAGTTATAAAATAAATACGATAAATAAAAAGGATATTTTTATGAATAATATATTTTTGACAAAAATGAGAGATTTTTTCACGTCTGCGCAAACTTTGAAAACTCTGGCTTTTTTTGTTTTTACACTACTAATGACGACGATTATTGCTTCTCAAAACTTCTTTTTTCAAAGTATTATCGAAAATGGGATAAGCAAAAAAGATATAATTGCACAGAAAACGTTTTCAGTTGTTGATGTAAAGCGTACAGAGCAGCATAAAAAAGAAATGGCGCAAAAAGTCGATCCTATTCTGACGCCTGCTGAAGACGACTTTATAAAAACAAACCTCGAAACCCTGCAAAATTCAATTATCCAAATAAGAAAAAAAGATACAGATGATAAGGTTAAACTAGATGAATTGTCGCTGTTGTTTGACATCCCAAACACTGAAAGAAAAAACTTCGTAATACATTTTCTGATGAAGTCTGATGAAGCTGCATTGCGAGAGGTTTTTGATAAAGCAAACCTAACTCTGACAAATATACTTCGTGCCGGTATTACAGAAAAAGATTACGAAAAGAATAATATAGATACAATTATTACAAACAATCTAATTTCAAATGTTTCGCGGCGGCAGGTTTCAGTAATTAAAGCTCTATTAGACCAAATTATTGTTCCAAACCTTGTTATTGATGAATTTGCAACCGAAATAGCGCGTAAAAATGCGGAAAATTCAGTTAAACCTTATGAAATAACATTTCAAAAAGGAGACAAAATTGTATTTGAAGGAGAGCCTGTAACAAGATTAAAAAAAGATGCTCTAAGACAAGCCGGTTATAATGTTTATGAACTCAATTGGCAAGGACTTTTAGCGATTTATGTGCTTGTTTTTATCGCAACGTTTTTATTCTTGACTTATATGAGGTTTTTCGAAAAACAATTCTTAGAGCCTCGTTACATGATGATTTCATCGGTGCTGTCAATAATTCTTGCAGGCATTGCTGTTGTTATGCCGACAGGCTTTTCGCCTTATGTTTTGCCGATTCCGGCTTATGTAATCATATTGGCTATTTTTACAAATCCACGAGTTGCATTTGTTGCAATAACAGTACTTTTGGCGGTACTTACCGTTGGCGCTCAGTATGATACCCAATTCTTAATAACCTTTTTATTATTAAGCCTCGTTTCTATGATAACTATGTCGCAAATACATTACTCAAGACGTTTTGATTTAATTAAAACAGGATTTGTAATTTCAGCGGCCGGATTAATAATTGTACTTTCAATTTATTTGCTTGAAAAATGTCTTATAGATGTAAATAATGTTTTAATATTCAAAAACAGTGCGTTTGTACTTTTGAACGGAATAATAAGCTCAATGGTTGCTTTAGGCACATTGCCGCTGTTTGAAAGTACTTTTAAAATTATTACACCGTACGGGCTGGCAGAACTCGCTGATCATAACCAAGCGCTTTTAAAACGTCTTCAGATGGACGCTCCGGGGACTTACCACCACAGTTTGATGGTATCTAATCTTAGCGAGGCAGCGGCTGAAGCAATCGGTGCAAATCCCATTTTGGCAAGGGTTGGGGCTATGTATCACGATATCGGTAAATTAAAACGGCCCTTGTTCTTTGTGGAAAACCAATCATATTTCGGCATTGAAAACCCGCATATGAAGCTTAATCCAAGATTAAGTAAAATGGTTATTACCGCACACACAAAAGACGGTGTTGAATTAGCAAAAGAATACGGACTCCCTCCGATAATTACAGCTTTTATATTGCAGCACCACGGCGAAGGTTTAGCAAAATATTTTTATAACCAAGCGGTTCAGGAAGAAGGCAAGGAAAACGTTAAAGAAGAACAATTCCGCTACACCGGGCCAAAACCAAATATGAAAGAAACAGCGATTTTGATGATTGCTGACGCCGTAGAATCCGCGGTTCGTTCGCTTAAAAACCCAACGCCCGAAGAAATTGATTCTATTATAGACAAAATTATCGTCGAAAGATTAAACGACACACAATTAGCTGACAGTCCGCTGACATTGCATGATATAAAAGTAATTGCGGCAACGTTCAGCCGAATTCTCCGCGGCATGCAGCACAACAGGATTAAGTATCAGGAAGATATCGCGCAGGAATTTAACAAAAACAAAATAAACATGCCATCAAAGCTTCTTGATGAAGATCTTGAAAACAAAATTAAACAACTGGAAGATAACCATAAAGACGAGGATAACAAACCTTAATGGGTACAAAATTCAATATTTTTAGTGAAAACATTTACAGCGGCTGGGACGTTGATGAAAAAAAGTGTATTGATGTTGCAAAAAAACTTTTGAAATTCTATCTTAACCGGCCGGAGATTTCGGCCGTGTCAGCACTTGAAGGCTTTGATTACAATACAATTTCATTTGATATTCTTTACTGCGACAGTGTTAAAACTCACGAAATCAACCGCGAGTACAGGGAAAAAGATTATCCTGCCGATATTATAACTTTTGCAATATTTGCCGATAGTGAAGAGAAATTCATATTTGATGGTGAGATTAACCTTGGCGAAATAATAATAGCGCTTGACAAAGTTATCGAAGAAGCCGCTAAAAAAGGTAAAACAAAAGAAGAAGAATTATATTTTCTTATAAGTCATGGAATTTTGCACTTGCTGGGATTTGACCATCAAACAATGGAGGATTATAATTTTATTATAGATATGCAAAATCGAGCGCTCAATGAAATTCAAAGCTGAGGACAGGGAGTATGAGTAAATTTAAATCACAAGGGTTTAACAATACATTTAAAAACGCACGAAAGGGATTAAGAATTGTATTAAAAAGCGAAGTAAATGTACGGATACACCTATTTGCTGCGGCATTTGCCGTTACTCTTGCACTAATCTTGAATTTTAGTACAACAAAAATTTGCATATTGCTTTTAACAATAGGCTTGGTGGTTGTGGCAGAAATGCTAAATTCCGCAATAGAATTTGCACTGGACGCGGTGTTCCATAACAGATATTCAAAACTTGTCGGGATGGCAAAGGATATATCGGCAGGGGCAGTAATGTTTGCAACCTTTGTCGCAAT
>USGC01000057.1 GCA_900554095.1 uncultured bacterium | reverse complement strand
GGGGGCAATTGTTATGAATTGTCTTACTAAGTCGCTGTCCCATTGGGTTCCGGCGCCCATTTTCAGAATTTCACATGCTTTTTCTACTCCCAAACCCTTGCGGTATGGGCGGTCTGAGATTAAGGCGTGGTAGGCGTCTGCTACTGAAACTATTCGCGCTGAAAGCGGAATTTCTTCACCCTTCAATTTTTCCGGATAACCGGTTCCATCATAGTGTTCGTGGTGGTATTTGACCATAGGAATTAAGTCTCTCAAGGCTTCGTTTGGCGCAAGCACTTTTTCTGCTCCAATTACAGGGTGCTGCTTCATAATTTCCCATTCGTCATCTGAAAGATGAGAAGGCTTTTTCAAAACATTTTCAGGTATGCCGATTTTGCCGACATCGTGCAGAAGCGCACCGAGTTTTATGCGCTGAACTTCGTCTTCTGGAAGGTTAATCGCGCGGGCAAGAGCCTCGGAATATCTTGAAACAGATGTTGAGTGGCCTTTTGTATACGGATCTTTCGCGTCAATCGCGCCTGCAAGAGATGTTACCATTTCCATAAGGTGATTTTGTGAAACGATTTGTTCGTTATTGAATTTATGGACAAGTTCTTCTTCAAAGTTTATACCCATTTGCGCGTGGCGTTTGGCAAGGACTTCCGCAAACGAATTAAGCGCTTCATCATCCCAGAAGTTGAAATCTGATGTTGAGATGATGGCCGACATCCCTTCTTTGTAACCCTTGGCCTGCGAAATATACATTGCTTGTTCAGCCAAGACAAGCAGTTTCTCTTTATCTTCGGTACAGTCAGGGTATGTTGAAATTCCAACCGAAACCTTCACCGGCCCAACATCATCGACAAAACAGCACGAAAGTGTATACGTTATATATTCTGCAAGGTATTTTGCGTCAGCAGTGTTTGTGTTAGGCAAAACAATTGCTATTTCATCGCCGCCGTATCTGCCTGCTTTATCGTTGTTTCTAATGTTTTGGCGTATTTTATCAGCAAGAAGTTTTATAATTTCATCGCCTTTTGCATGGCCGAGTTCGCGGTTAATTTTCGTGATGTTATTAACGTCCATCATTATTATGGAAAGTTTTGTTTTGTTATCTTTTGCCCGCTGAAGTTCCGCGGTCAAAATCTCTTGAATTCCGCGGTGATTATAGAGATTGGTTAAATTGTCGGTATTATCATACTTGTTTGCCTTTTCCATCAAGTTGATGTTGTTTACAAACATCGCGCAGTAATTCGCAATAAATGAAAAGAAACCTGTATTTACATCATCATTATTCAGCCCGAGAATTAAGACGCCTATTGACTTGTCAACGGCAATCAGCGGCAAAATCAAAGATGATGAGTTTTGCAGATATGGAATGTTTAAAAATTTGTTATCATTTTTAGAAATTACAGATGAAGTTTTGAAGCTTTCAACAGCAGGGTTTGCGTCATCTGAGAGGAAAATTTTTGATGAATATGTACTTCCGTGTGAGTTAAAAAGTTTAAGATTTAAGCAGTTGGATTTTTCGTGCAATAGTCCGAAAGCAGTGTAGAGTGAATTAAGTTTTTCGCAAAAGACTACATGAATTGAAGAAAACAAATCATTAACGTTATTTGTACCGCACAAAGCGCCGTTGAGAGTCTCAATTAATTCTACAAAATTGACTGCTTTTGGAGAAATCGTATTGCTCAAATAACCGCTGTAAAGTCTGTTATTTGTTTTTTGTGTGTTAAAATTATTGATACGAGCGATAATATCACTGTCGGTTTTAAGCGGCTCTTGGGCTTTTGGGGCTGGGGTGTTTTTAATGGGTGATTTTCCGGCAATAGGGTTTGTCGCCCTCTTTTTCAAAGGGTTAGAATTTAAAGCTTTGTCGACTTTTTCGACAGCATTTTCTTTAGTTTTTACCTTCTTACTGTTTTCCATTTACACTACGCACTGCTTTAATTTTCTAAAACCCATAATGATAATTTATTGTTATAAAATAACGAGAAATTAACATTACTTAAAATATTGTACTATGTTAAATTTTAAACACAATACGTCATTTAGACGGCAACGTAACCCGTTCTAATTGACAAATCAATTGAAATTATAAGTTCAATATAAATCCTTATCCTTAATTAAAAACCTACTACATTTATAGTATAACTCGTTTTATTACGTTTGTCAATTGCTCAGATTTATTTGGGACTTATATATACTTGCAAAATTTTTTTTTCTTTGTTATTATCATTTTACTTCTGTAGGAAGTTTATCTTTTTGGAGTGCAGAAGTTTTGAGGGTTAAATCATATTCGAAAAAGACATAACAAGGTTATAATTATGTTACAAAACTTTTTAAAAAACCATGGTATGCCTTTAAATATTAACTGCATGCCTGTATATAAAGTCTTTATTAAGTAAATCTCTCTATGCACACTTCCATTTTAGTGCATACGCTATTCTATATAAATATACATTTACTTGATGTTAATATATAACTATCTGCGGGACAGAAAAATTTCTGTCCCTTTATTTTATGATATAATTTCTTAGGATTAGGAGAGATTATGGATAAGATAATTGATTTTGCAAAAAAACACCACGAATGGCTAACCGTTTTGGGTTTAGGGATAATTTTCTATTTTATATTTTTTCACAATATCGGAAATTATGCGCTGATGGATGTTGATGAGACGCGATATGTTGCAATGTCGCGGGATATGTTTAACAGCAAAGACTTTTTAACTCTTTATCTTAACGGGGATTATTTCTTTGAAAAACCGCCTTTATATTTTTGGGGCGAGTGCCTTTCTTTTGCAGTATTCGGGAAAATAAATGAATTCAGTGCACGTTTTCCTGTTGCGCTTTATGGAATGCTTACGGCTTTTCTGGTTTATTTTACTGGAAGAAGACTTGTTTCAAAAAGTTACGGCGTAATCTCATCGCTGATTTTGGCGACATCTTTTGAATTCGTAATTCTTTCAAAATTTGCAATCCTTGATATTGTTGTATCAACCTGCATAGCATTTTCTTTAATGTTCGGTTTTTTAACTTTCTTCTGCAAAGAGGAAAACAAAAAATATTTTTGGTGGCTGTTTTACATATTTTCGGGGCTTGCTGTGATGGCAAAGGGCATTCCCGGATTTGTCGTACCGTTTGGAACAATATTTTTCGTATCAATATCACAAAGAAAATTTAAAGAAATTTTTCGGCCGCAATATTTTGTTGTCGGCTTTTTGCTGTTCTTTTTAATCACAGTACCTTGGCATGCCGCGATGTTCAAAATCCATGACCCGCTGTTTTTCAACGAATACATCGTAAAGCACCACCTGGAAAGATTTATAAACTCAAATGAAATCGGGCGTAAACAGCCGTTTTACTTTTATATATTGACGTTTTTGTGGGGATTTTTGCCGTGGATATTCTCAGCAATCGCTGCCGTAATTTGCAGAATTAAACACTTAAAGAAAATTTCATTTGAAAACCTTGACAACAGTGGGAAATTCCTTTTATTCAATTCAATAGCGTTTTTGTTTATAATGTTGTTTTTCTCAGCGTCAAGCACGAAATTAATAACATACATACTGCCGATATATGTGCCTGCGGCATGCATTTTGGGCTTTGCTTGGAAAGATTACATACAAAAGGGTGTTTGCGAAAAAGCCATAAACATTTCAGTTTATATTCTAAGCGGAATTTGTTTAATCGCTTCAATAGGCGGGCTTTTCACTCAGTATTTTCTGCCGGAAAGTCTGTACAACGATATTTTAAACGCAAAATGGTTTTGTATAATTCTTGTATTTATGTTCGGTGCTGCAAGCGCGGTATTTGCAGTCAAGAAAAAATATGCAGGAGTTTTTGCAAGCTATGTTCTTTTCATCGCAATACTTTCAGCGTTCGGGACAAAAATGTTCTTTAATATTGACTACCGTTTCGGCCAAAACGATTTGATGAGAATAGCCGCATCTGTTAAGGCCGAACAAAAACCGCTTGCAACTTTCGGATTTTCAAGAAGATATTCGCTTCTTTACTATTACGGCGGCAAGGTGAATTTCAATATCGAAAAGGATTACGATGTTCTAAAAGAGCTTTTGAAGCACGAAAACTACAGAGTTATTGTCAAAACAAAAGACTTAAACGAACTCCGCAGAAACACATACTATGTAGTCTTGTACAAAGGAAGAAAATATTCTCTTATTAAAGGCTTTCCTTACAAACGCAACACAAAAATAATTCTTAAAAATCGCCCGACAGACTAATTGTATGCGCCTGTTGGGTTATATATGATTTATATATGAAAGAGCTTTTGGATAAAATTAATAAAGACGCTGTAGTGTTTGTTAACAGTTTAAAAGAACTTGAAGATGCGTCAGGTTTATCCAAAAAGCAGCTCTGTATAGCAAAAACTGATTTCAAAGATTTATATCTTGCAAAGAAATATGTAAAAAAATTTCCAAATCTTGATATCTGGCTGACTTCGCCTGTAATATCAAGAAAAGACATCATCGCCGCAAATTCCTGCGGTGTAAAAGATGTCATTCCTTACCCCGTAGATGTCAAACTTATCAATAATTATTTTAAGAAACAAAATGCATCCTCTGTGGTTCTGCCGCAGCAGTACGGAAGCCTGAAAGGATTGAAAGTAGCAGTGGTTGACGACAATCAAATGAACATCGATCTGCTTGTCGAAACCCTTTCTGCTCTCGATTTAAAAATCTCAACCTTTATTAAACCCATTGAAGCAAGCAAAGCTGTTGAGATAGAAAAGTTTGACCTGTTTTTATTAGACATAATGATGCCGGAAATGTCCGGTTTTGAGCTTGCTTCTATTATTAAAAAGTCAAAGCTGAATGCAAATGCGCCGATAATGTTTATTTCAGCATTATCGGACGCTGACAACAAAATCACCGGTTACAATATAGGCTCTTGCGCTTATATCGAAAAGCCATTTGATGTTAACGTTGTCCGCTCTCAAATCCACAGCGTTTTGAAAACCAAGTGCCTTCAAGATGCACTTAACGATAAGAAAGAAACTTTTCTTGCTATGGTTACGCACGATTTGAAAACGCCGATTTACGCTGAAATCTCAGCATTAGAACTTTTGAGAAAAAGTTATTCCAAAAACCTTGACGGAATGCAGACAGAAATTATTACAGACATATTGAGCGCAGCAAAGTACATGAAAAATTTAGTCGAAAATCTCTTACAAAAATACAAGTGCGAAAGCGAAAACCTGAAATTAAATAAATACCCAAACTCCTTAAAGGATGTAATCATCGGCTGTATTGAGGAAACTCAATACCTTTTTGAAGACAAAGAATTAAAATATGTTTTCAATTGCAGTGTAAAAAATTCGGTTTGCAGTTTTGACGAAATTGAAATCAAGCGGGTTATCCACAACCTTTTGATTAACACAGTGGAGCACGGCATCAGAAAATCACGGGTTATAATAGATTTGAAAGAAACTTCAAAAGAGTTTATTTTCTCAATAGTGAATTTCGGCACCGGCTTTGTTCTAAAAAACCCCGACGAAATATTTTTGAAATACGTAACTTACGCACAAGCAAGCAAAAAGGCCTCATCAGGCTTAGGGTTGTACATCGCCAAGAGAATTATCGACGCTCACGGCGGGAAAATTAAAGCGGAAAGCGAACCAAACAAATATGTAAAATTTATCTTCACATTGCCGAAAAAGTAAAGGGGCAGACGAAATCTGCTCTTGTACTCTGGGGCTATCTTGGTGGTGAGCGCTTTTTAGGAATTAGGATTTAAAGTCCAAAACTGAGCAAAGGCGCTGGGGGCAAACAACGCATTATGACGATTTTAAGACGGCAAGTACAAAACCCTTCCACCTTATTACCCGTGAAGTTTTGCTATTCTAATATTGAAAATGCTTTCCAGATTAACCCCTGCAAGTACGTGCGAGATTAAATCGCCTGCTGATATGTAAGCCGGGTTTTCAATCGCCGGAAGCACCCCGAGAATTCTTGTATCTGTGTATTTTTCAATTAATTTTGGAAGATTTTTTATATTTTCGTTGTCTGTCTTAAGCGGGCAGTTGTTAATAATTACACCTCGCATTTCGACATTTTTTACAACCGCGTGGTTTATCATTATTAGAATATCGCTCACAGCAGAAACCGAAGGTGATATTGTCAAAAGCAGAGGCAAATTTAAAGTTTTAACCAAATCTATCTCCAAAAAATCCACTCCTAAAGGTGTAGCAATTCCGTTTGTTCCGTTAGTCAAAAGGCATTCAAATTTGTCATTAATGCTGTTGAAGTCTTCGTATATAACATCTTTATCTATCTTCTGCCCCTCAGCCGCGGCGGATATTAAAGGCAGGTCATGGCTTTTGAATAAATAACTGCAATATGTTTTGATATTCTCATCCATGTTTTTTATAAAAACTAAATCCGGCGAATGTATAAACCCGTTTTTTACGACAGCACCGCACTGCACCGGCACGTAAACACCCGTTGCATAACCGAGGCTTTGCATTGTTATCGCAAGACCCGCTGTAACTAAATTTTTTCCTTTCCCTGTCCCTGTAACAAATAGGTTTAGCATAGAAAAATACTACCACGCTCAGCCATTGATTGCAAAGTAAACTTCTTTTAAACGTTTTTTGCTAATGTGAGTGTAAAGCTGTGTTGTTGAAACGTCGCTGTGTCCCAAAAGTTCCTGCACGACACGCAAATCAGCGCCGTTTTCCAGCAAATGCGTTGCAAAGCTGTGCCTTAAAGTGTGAGGCGAAATTGTCTTATGAATTTTTTCACCCTGCTTTCTTATAAAATTATAGACATCTTGGCGTGTAATTTCTCTGCCTTCAGAAGAAACAAGCAAAATTTTTGAAGTTTTGTTGAATTTTTGCAAATTGAATTCGCGCTCAGGCAGATAATTTTTAACAGCTTTTACAGCTTTTGAGCCAAGCGGAACAATTCTTTCTTTTGAGCCTTTGCCCGTGCACTGAAGGTACTTTGCGCCAAGATCAATGTCTGTTAATTTCAGGTTGGTAAGCTCCGAAACCCGCAAACCGCATCCGTACAAAAGTTCAACAATAACCTGCTCATCTTTTGAAAGGTTTTGTGAAAGAATTGCGTTGATTTCTTCTACAGTCATAACTTTTGGGAGCTTTTTGGGAAGTTTTGGCTGTTCAAGTGTCAGGGCAGGGTTTTTGTCAATTATTTCATTTGCGCAAAGCCATTTGAAAAACCCTCTCAAACTCGCAATTTTTCGCATAACACTTGTCGGTGTGTACTTTTTTTCATGAAGCCTCAGGATATACGAATTCAAATGCCCGCGCGTGATTTGTGATAAATTCTCGGCGCCTTTGCTGTATGTAAATTCAATAAAATCGCTCAAATCACGTCTGTATGCGTCAATCGTATTTTGCGAAAGACCCTTTTCAATTTCGAGAAAATCAAGGTATTGTGAAAGTATATCAAGACTCATACATGATTACAATACTCTTTTTCAAAGTTTTTTGCAAGGCCCGGATAATATAAAAAACTCCCATTGGGGCGGGAGTTTTTTTAATTTATGATTCAACGTATTCTCTAAGTCTTTTGCTTCTGTTTGGATGGCGAAGTTTTCTTAGCGCTTTAGCTTCGATTTGTCTAATGCGTTCACGGGTTACGCCGAAAAGCTGTCCTACTTCTTCCAATGTTCTTTGGCGGCCGTCGTCCATGCCAAAACGAAGTCTTAATACATCACGTTCGCGCGGAGAAAGTGTGCAGAGGACTTCTGCAAGATCTTCTCTCAAAAGTTCTGATGCAACGGTTTTTATAGGTGCATCAGCTTCTTTATCTTCAATGAAGTCGCCCAGGCGTGAATCTTCTTCTTTACCAATCGGGGTTTCAAGAGAAAGGGGTTCTTGCGCTATTTTGATAATTTCGCGAAGTTTCGGGATAGAAACGTTCATTTCAATAGCAAGTTCATCTTCGGTTGGTTTTCTAGAAAGTTCTTGAGCGAGTCTGCGCGTAACTTTTTTAAGTTTGTTAATTGTTTCAACCATATGGACAGGAATACGGATTGTGCGGGCCTGATCAGCGATTGCTCTTGTGATAGCCTGTCTAATCCACCATGTTGCGTAAGTTGAAAATTTAAAACCGCGTTCGTGGTCAAACTTTTCAGCCGCACGAATAAGCCCAAGGTTACCTTCTTGAATTAAATCTAAAAAGAGCATTCCGCGGCCGACGTATTTTTTTGCAATTGAAACGACTAAACGCAAGTTTGCCTGAACGAGTTTTCTTTTAGCGATTGCACCTGGTGTGCCGCCTTCAAGAATTTTTCTTGCAAGTTCGATTTCTTCGTTAGCAGAAAGAAGTTTAATTCTGCCGATTTCTCTGAGATACAATCTTACCGGATCATCAACGGCAACGCCTTTCGGGAGTTCAAAATCGCTTTGATGTTCTTCTGAGTGAGAATTCATCATGTAAATATCATCAAGGTTCATTTTGCTTTCGATTTTAGCAGTTACGATATCTTCGATATTATCGGTTGAAATATCGACATTCATATAATTTACGCCGTCATTTTCATGATCAAGGCCGGTTTCCTCATCAAGTTCAGGGATATTGAGGTTATCTTCTTCTAATATGCTGACAATTGAGGAGCTGTTTTGTCTTTTTTTCGTCATTAATTTTCTCCGATTTCAATCTTTAATCTTTTATTTATCTTATCTCTAAGCTGCATTTGAATTTTCAGGGCTTCTGTATCATCGTCGGCAGCATTTTTATATAAATTTCGTAATTTTTCTTTTTCTTTTTCCTTATGGCAACAGATTATCTTATTTTTGTTTTCTTGAATAACTGTTTGAAAATCTTTTGGCTGGAGATTGCTGAAGGTTTCGGAAAGTGTAACAAGTTCGGCCAAAACCTCTTGTATTTCTGAGTTTTCAATGTAAACAGTATAGAGATTTTCAATCAATTCCTTTACATTATTTACGGTACATGTTAATTTGTCAATTGTAGATTTTACATTTATTAACGTTTCGTTAGAAAACTCTGTATCGCCTATCATTTCGTTGATTTGGGCAAATGTAAATCCGCTGTCGGTTACAAAAAAAACACTCAATAAATTTTTTTGCGCTTTTTCTAAAATTGATACATTTTTTGTTACAATTTTTTTAATTCCTGTAGTAACTTCCTCATCGCTGATAGGGGCAGAAGCTTTGGCGCGCTTGACTTCCAGGGCTAAAGCTTTTTCATCAATGCTGAGCGCTGTCGCAACCATTTTTATATATTCTTCGCGGATAATTTCGTTGTTAATCTCCTTTAACACAGGGATTAAAGTTTTTACAAACCTTGTTTTTTCGAGCTGAGTTTTGATTTTGCCTTTGTCTTTCAAGAGATTGTTAATCTGATAATCAATTAAGAGCGGGGCATTTTCGATAATTTTTTTGAAACTTTCGGCACCGATTGTTCGGATGAATTCATCGGGGTCTTTGCCTTCGGGCGGGGAGATAACGCGGATTTCGCAGGAATACTTGTCGTCTGAGGTTGAGATGTAGCTTTCGTCAAACTGTTTTATATTGCCAAGGCCTGTGAAAGCTTCTTT
>USGC01000056.1 GCA_900554095.1 uncultured bacterium | reverse complement strand
TGTAACATAACCTGGAAATTTCTTCTATAAAATTTTTAAAAAATCAACAGCATACTTATTCCCGTTTGCTGCAAGCATTTTTAACTCACTATACGGTTTTGTTGTTGTTACGACACGACAGCACCTGCCGCACATATGGCAGAGTTCCTGAGGACGCTTCGCAAGATAATTTTCTTCATAACTTCCCATATCTATAATTATAGACAAAATCTTGTTTAAAAAAAAGTAATTTAACATTTCTTAAAAATCATGAATAATAAGCAATAATTAGAGCTTAAAATACTTTATTAAATTAAGTAGTAATTAAAGGTAGTGTTATGAATTCAGTTCAAAATCAAACGACCCCGGGTATTCAGCCTCAGCAAACCGCACAAAGTGCAAAACCCGCTCCAGCGTATTCAATGCAGCAGCCTCAAATACCGGCTTATGCATCGCCTCAAGCGCCAATGCCTAATTATGCAGGAGTAAATATTCAAATCTACAATCCCTCAGTTGGTGTGCCAAACTTGAATCCATCTGGTACAGCTCCGAATAATGGAGCGTTTCCGGGTAATGCGTACCCATCAAACTACTACACAAACCAATGGGGAACCCAATCTCAGTCCCAAACATTAAACCAGTCCCCTCAACAGGCTCAGCCTCAGCAGCCGCAGCAAAATATAACGGCATTATCAACCCCTCCTGCAAAACCTCAAGCATCTTCTGCAACAGAAAAAAAAGATGAAACAAAATCAGAGAAAAAAACAGAAAAAAGAAAAATTGTTGAATTAACTGATGATTATATAAGAAATCTTGAAAATTACTTAAATTCCCAAGATAAAGAAGTTCGTATGATGGGTGCAAAGGAAGTTGTAGCACGGCTTCAAGAAGATGAATCCAGAAAGGATGATCCGGCTTTAACAGCATTAATAAATAAAATGCTTCAAGATCCTTCTCAACAAATCCGGATTTTAGCTCTGAGCATGCTTGATGCAAGAATAGTTACAGGCGATGATTACACCGTTAACGTTCTCAAAAACATGCAGCACTCAACAGAAGGTTACGGACAAGATGCAAATCAGGCAACTAATATTCTTTTGAAAATGTCAGGAAAAACAGTTGAAAAAGAATTTGAAGTAAAAGACACCCCAAAAACAGATACTAAAAAATAAAGGCTTGAAAAATGAGCGTAATTAGCACAATAAAATCAAATTATGTAAAATATTTAGCTAAAGCGGCTGGAGCAACGGCTTTAGGGCTTATTGCGTATGATTCGCATGTTATAGGAAAACTTCAGTCTGATGTTTACGCTCAAAGCCGCGATGCTAATGTCTGCATGGATTTGTATGAAACGTCGCAAAGACTTGACAGTCCAAGCATGGTTCAGGCTAAAGTCAAAGACAAAATTTTCAAATATAGTTTAGGAAGTGGATTTTTACATTTTATCAATTCGGGTATTGGCTATTTTTCAGGTTTCGGCTCAATGCTTGTTGATAACGTTGTTCCTCTCGGCCTAGGTCTTGGTGCACTGCTTGCTAAAAATAAAAAAGTTGCAGGCTCTAGTGCTGCTGGGTTAGGAATTTATGCGCTATATTCCTTAGTAAAAGACGGATTTGGAATTGGAAGTCCTAAGTTTTTAAAGAAATAAAAATTACTATTTGTCCAGCAAATCAGGACGACGTAATTTTGTACGCAAAATTCTCTGCTGTTGTCTGAATTCATTTATACTTTTGTGGTTACCGTTCAGAAGAACCTCCGGAACTTTTAAACCTCTATATTCTCGAGGTTTTGTATACTGCGGATATTCCAAAAGCCCATCTGAAAAACTATCATCATCTGCACTTTCAATTTTACCAAGCGTGCCTTCGATTTTACGGCTGACAGCATCTATAAGGCAAAGCGCCGGAAGCTCCCCACCTGTAAGTACAAAATCACCTATGGAAATCTCTTTGGGTTTTATAATTTCTCTGATACGCTCATCAAACCCCTCATAGTGCCCACAAAGTAGTATCATCTGATCATATTTAGCAAAATCTTTTACCAGCAGTTCATTTAATGTTTCGCCTTGAGGGGAAAGCATTATGGTAACTGAACTTTCTAACTTTTCAATACTTTCGTAAGCATCAACGTACGGCTGAGGCATCAAGACCATTCCAGCTCCACCACCATAAGGTGTATCATCGACTTTTTTGTGTTTATCAAGAGTGAAATCCCGCGGATTAACAGTATTCACGGAAATTACTCCGGCCTCAGAGGCTCGTTTGAGAATTGAAAATTTACAATGAGATGTAATCATTTCCGGAAACAACGTCAATACATCAAATCTCATTTACAAAAGCCCCTCAATATTTTTAATTTTTATTTTTTTATCATTTATGCTTACATCAGTAACTATCGCTTTTACAAAAGGCACAAGGGCAACTTCTTTTGACTTTGTTTTTACTGAAAGCAAATCATTTGCGCCGTTGTTTGAAACACCGACGACAAATCCAAGCTTTTCGCCGTTTTGATCAAGAACATCCAGCCCTACTAATTCATCTATTAAAAATTCGTCGTCTTCTAAGGATTCACGTATAGTTTGTTCTTCAACAAAAATTATCTTACCCTTATATTCGACAATTTCATCAATGGAATTTATACCTTCAAACTTAACAATTGCTGAGTTTTTGTTAAGCCTAATACGCTTTATTTTTAACGGTGAATAACTGTCTGCCTGCCGGATAAAAACCTTTTTCAGTCCGCAAAAGAAATCCTGCTGGTTTTTAGAAAAACCAACTTTAGCTTCACCCTGAATTCCGTGGAAATTTAAGATTTTGCCTACAGAAACATATTTTGACATAATCTAAGCATCTTCTGTTTTTTTAGGTTTTCTGCCGCGTTTTGGTTTTTCAGGTGCCGGCTCAGTTTCAGCTACTTCGGCTGCTACTGCTGCCGGAGTTTCATCCGCTTGTTCATTTTTTTGATTTTTGAATTCTTCTGGACAGTCTTCTCTTTCCTGGTTCCAGCGTTGTAAGCCCATCTGGCTTCTTATAAGCCCGATACCTACGTGAACACGCCATTCATCCATTTTAAGCTGAGCTGCAATAATTTTGTGGCATCCGATTGGAGGAAGCGGAAGCAATGGTTCGTATAAGTTTTTAATAGCAAACAATTGATCCGGAGAGATTGCGAGTTTGCGTTTCGGGAAAGGAAGCTTTGGCAGCATCATTTTTTGTCTTACGAGGTTGATACCAAAGAATACTTTTCTTGGTTCAAGCCCGATTTTTTCGCCAATAACTTCATGGCAATCCGGATTTGGAAGCGGCAGCATTGCCTTATAAAGAAGTTCAATTTGTTCTAATTGCTCCTTACTTACAAGTAGCTGCTTAGGCCCTTTTTGACGGTTCATAGGGCGCCTGTTGTTATTAAATCTGTTTTGCTGAGGGCGTCTGTTATTAAATCCTCCGCGGTTATCACGATTGTAGCCGCCTTGCTGCGGTCTTTGGTTATACCCGCCTCTATTATTGCTGCGATTATATCCGCCGCCTTGATTATAATTTCTATTATAACCGCCTCTGTTATCGCGGTTATTATCACGTCTATAGCCGCCTTGGTTATTGTATTGACGCTGCTGCGGTCTGTTATATCTTTGATTATCATTGCCGCCGCTTGAATAGCTGCTATAAAACTGCGGTTTATCTTCTGTACTATACCCCCGCAAAGGCTGATTTGCTTCGCCTGTTGGCTGAGTTGAAGCTGAAGTTTCGCCATCTTGAGGTGAAACCGATGATATAATCATTTTCTTATCCGGGTATAAGCAATCCGGACAAATAACTCTCTTGGGGTTTTTAGTTTCAAATTCACGACCGCACTTGACGCACTTGTTTACATACATAATAAAAGCCTCTTAATTAAAAAATAATTACATTAAATAAATAACTGGTCCTAAAAATAATTTAAATTTACTCCTCAGTAATATATAAATATCAATATACCTTAATAATGTCATGGTAACACACATTAAAAATATTTGCAACATGCAAATTAACTATTTTTCAATTAAAAAAGTTACGGGGCCGTCATTAATAAGCTGAACATCCATCATAGCACGGAATTTACCGGTTTCAATATTTAATCCGGACACTTTTAAATTTTTTACAAAATCTTCATATAATTTAACGGCAATTTCAGGAGAAGCAGCATTATCAAAACTCGGACGGGTTCCTTTCTTGCAGTCGCCGCACAGCGTAAATTGCGAAACAACAAGGATTTCGCCTTTCACATCTTGAATTGATAAATTCATTTTTTCGTTTTCGTCTTCAAAAATCCTTAGTTTAGTAATTTTTTCAGCGAGCTTTGAACTATTTTGCGTAGTATCATCTTTTGTTACACCGAGGAAAATCAGTAATCCTTGACCGATTTCGGAATACAAATGTCCATCAATTGTAACAGATGCCTTTTTTACTCTTTGGATTAATGCTTTCATAAATATTATTATACCACAAAGAATTTATGTGCATGACAGTCTCTGGCCTAAAGTTGTATATAAATCTACATAATATAGGCTTGAAATTTTCAAAAAATGTTTTATAATAATATTGAAAGGAGTAAGCATCATGAAAAAATCATTTTTCCCTGAAAAACAATGGGGGGAGGGGGGCTCAAGAGCTTAATACATATGCCTTTACTTTGGCTGAGGTCTTAATTACTCTTGGTATTATCGGTATTGTTGCTGCTATGACTATGCCGACCCTTATTCAAAAACACAAAGAACAAGAAACCGTTGCTAAGGTTAAGAAGTTTTATTCTGTAATATCACAGGCCATTATGCTCGCGCGCGTTGAACACGGTGATGTCGATACCTGGGATTTTGCGGGTACGACAACTGGCTCAAACGCTCAATCTAATACCAATTTTGCTAACTATATTAAACCACATTTACAAATTATCAAAGATTGTCAAGTTACCCCGATAAAAAATGTGTTCAAGAGGGGTATACATCCCTTCTGAACGGCACTCCTCGCACAGGCGCTATAATGCACAAATTTATTATAAAATGATTTTAAAGGATGGAAGCCTCCTATGGTTCAAAACCAATGGTGAAGGATGTAAAAATGGGGATAGTAGGACAGAAAACGTCTGTGCTTTAATCTGGTACGACACAAATGGACCTAGACCACCTTATACTTTGGGTAAAGATGTTTTTGTCTTCTTTGTGCTTAAAGATGCTGTTGTACCGCACTCTAACGACGATTGCTCCACAAACAGCGACGGCTGGGGGTGTTCAAGATATATTCTTGAACACGGCGAATGGGATATCTGCACTAATCAACTTTACCGCGAAGCTGCCCGCATGCGGCGTCAATATCGGCACCGCGCTCCAATCGCACTGTTACTTTCTTGCCGGAGTGTTCCAGAAGATATTTAAACTTTTGGATTGAATTATTCGACGGCCGCTGGTAATCGTTCTTTGCTGTCGGATTATACGGTATGAGATTTATATTGCACTTTATCGGGGACAAATATTCTGCCAGCTCTTTCGCATTTTCTATACTGTCGTTTAAGTCCTTTATCAAAAGATATTCAATAGTAATTCTTCTGCCGGTTTTGTCGGTGTAACCTTTCATGGCAGATTTAAGCATTTGCATGTCATACTTTTCTTCAATCGGCATGAGTTTTCTGCGAATTTGGTGATTTGGCGCGTGAAGCGAAACCGCTAAAGTAGACTGCATTTCATTTTCTGCTAATTTATTGATTTGAGGCACAATTCCGCTCGTTGAAATTGTTATTCTACGTGCGCCTATTTGAAGATTTTCATTAAATATCTGCATTGCTTTCAAAACATTATCTAAATTTAAAAGCGGCTCACCCTGGCCCATAAATACAATATTAGTAACTTTCAGCCCCGTATCCCTTTGAATTGTCAAAACCTGCTCAACGATTTCTTTATAAGTAAGATTTCTGATAAAACCACGCTTTCCGGTTGCACAAAAAGAACAGTTTACAGCACAGCCAATTTGTGAACTCACACAAGCAGTCAAATTTGCACGATTATCAAAGCGCATTAGTACTGTTTCAACACACTCTTTATCAGGGTATTCTATTAAGTATTTGATAGTACCGTCTGAGCTTACCTGTTTTACCTTTATTTTTGTATCTGTAACGCTTGCAATCTGCTTTAACTCGTCGCGGAATTTTACAGACAAATCAGTCATATCCTCAATTTGCTTTACTGATTTTAGATAAATCCAATTATGAATTTGACGTGCTCTGAATTTTGAGGCCTTTAAGCTGTCTGTAATTTCTTCTATCTCTTTTAACGTAAGTACTGATAATGTCAGCATTTTATTTTTTCCTTATAGTAATCAATGATTTCAATCATAGAATGAAGCATTAAGGTTAATGGCTCAACTTCTTCTTTCCATCGGCGATAACCGCACTTTGAGGGCAGAAGGCTTAGAGGATTGTCAGGAAATCTCCGGCAAATATCCGGACGATTTTCATAATCTGAGCACCTGTTATCTTTTGTTAGCTTTGGACAATGGTAAAAATATACATTATCTTCTTTGTTTTCTTCCAAAAGCTCAATATAATCAGGATAGACCGCCTTTGCTTCTTCTTTGGAATTATACGGAATAAAAACGCTTAAAAATTGTTTTGCAAAATTGTCTCCGTTTTCTGCTTTTTGCCTAAGTTCTTCAGGCGAAAACTCACTGCACGCAAGTTTACAGCAGGTTGCGCAGCCTACACACTTGAAATTTTCTCTATACGCCAGAACCTCTTGAAATTTTACATATATATCTTTAGAAATATCATTTTCAAGCATATCAATAACAGCGTTTTGCCATTTTCGGCCCAAACTTTGAGGAGGATATTCGTCAAAAATATCACCGTCAATATCCGGCTTAATTTCATCAATACGCTTTTGAATTTCATCGACAGATTTTTGAAAAATCTCGCGATAACGCGTTTTTAAATTATCAAGAGAGGCGTTCAAATCATTCATAACAGAATGATAGCACAAAATCCGCTTATTCAACAACCTGTTTGCCGTAAAGTTCGCCATATGCATATTTCAGTTTCGCATCAAAAACATTCTTATTAGCATCATCAAGATAAGGAGCATTTCTTATCATTGAATTTGTATCTATTGCTCCGTTTGGTGCGTTGTTTTCGTTAAAATCCATTGCAAAGAAATATGCAGACATTTCTTCATTGTCAAGCTTGCCGTCTTTGTTCAAGTCAAGACGGTTAAACATGGTTTTATTAGATTTTTCTAATTCAGCCATCTGCTCAGCACTCAAGCCTTTGAGACCATCTGATTGGAATTTCAAAAATGATTCTTCACTGATTTTGCCGCTGCCGTCGCCGTATTTTGAATCGAGGAATTTCGTATATGAATTTCCAAGTTTTTGCATACCGATTTTAATTTCAGTTTTTAGCTGTTCAACTTCGGCGGGAGATTTATTTTCTTTTTTTGCTAATTCGCGGATCTCATCTGAAACAACAGAAATCTCAGCACTTTCAGCATTACTCATCTTAGATATTATTTCATTGGCTGCTGCACCGGTCTTAACATCACCTGCTAAAGGAGTTGAGGCTGTGATATTTAAGTTAGAAACCAAACTTGGAGAGTTATTTCCGCCAAGCCAACTTGCAACTTTATCAAACAAATTAGGTTTTGATGCTTGAGGAAGCTCCGGAACTGTTGTAGATTTTACAGTCGTTTTACTCGTTTTTGCTTCTGTAAATACATCAATTTCAGATGTTTTATTGGGATTTGACGCACGGACACTCTCTCCGCTGCCTTGCTGGAAAGTCGATGTCGATTTTAATTTACCTATGTCAAATCCGCTCATAAATATATCCTTATAATTAAATATATAAAGTATATATTGATGTCATAATTGCCTTTATGTATAAATTTGTTTACATAAGTTTACAATTGCAAAATAGTTTTTTTATTGCTAAAATCTATCTGTTACAAAAGATAGGGGATATAGATGTTTTCAAGATATTTAACAATTAAAAATCTTGCCTTTTTATTGGGCTTGGTTGCCATATTATATATTATGCCCAAAATTACGGGTATTGTCCTGCTTTTTTTCGCAGCGTATGTTTTGTCTTGCGCTTTGAACCCGTATGTGGAAAAACTTCAAAAAAAATTACACAACAATAGAAATCTTGCGTCTGTAATAGTAGTATTAGGTGGCTTGTTGTCTGTATTGGCACTTTTTGCGCCGATTATTGCCATTGCTTCCAAAGAAATTAAAACCTTTTTAAGACTTTTCCCTGAAAAAATTACAGACGCTGCTCAATATGTGGCATCGATAAAGCTTTATGGACACAAGCTTGCGGATCTGATTAACCTCAATTCAATTATGAATACAAACTCAGAATTTGCACAAAACCTGTTCAGCCAATCCTGGAATTTTACAATAGGAATATTCCAATTTTTTGTTGTATTGGTTGCAATGGGCATGATTATATTTTATATATTATGCGACAAAGCTTACTTAAGAAAAAAGTTTATTGATTTATTTCCGATAAATCTAAAGGAAAAAGCTAATTTTATCTTGTCATCAATCAGCTCAAAAGTCGGTGGTTATGTTAGAGCGCAAGTGCTTTCCATGGGCGCAATCGGTGTAATGCAATTTATTGTGTTGCTGCTGCTGGGGGTTGAATATCCGCTGCTGTTAGGTTTAATTACAGGTATTTTGGACATTGTTCCGGTATTGGGGCCGACAATAGCTTTAGTTGTAATTTTGCTTGTGGCTTATCCTGTGGGTATAATTAAATTTATATTAATTATTGTAACGTTTATTTTGGTACAGCAGGCTTCCAATATCATTGTAAGACCTCTTCTATTTGGAAAATTCATGGAATTACACCCGCTAATGATATTTTTTGCACTGTTTGTTGCTGAACAGTTCTTAGGTTTTTGGGGAATGATTTTATCACCTGCTATTGCTGCAACTGTATGCGTTTTGATAGATGAACTTTACATTAATCCAATTAATTCAAAAGCGGAAGAATGCGGTGAAAATGGATAATAAAGATATAATTTTATACAATAAAAAACTATCAAAGGCCGCTGATTATACAGTTTGGATGGCCTTTCCCGGTGTAATGTCTTTTGCACTTTCATCTTTGGGTTTTTTGTGGATGTACAAAAGTATTGATGAATTAGATGACGTTAACATTGAAATGATTGCCTCCGATACAAAAACAACAAAGTTTAAGCAGTCGGATATTAATCTAATTGGATTTTCATTTACATTTGATACGGACTTTTTGACAATTTTTTCAATGCTTGAAAAAAATAAACTGGCGTTAAAATCCGCTGAAAGAGGTGAAAATGATCCTTTAATCTTCGCTGGTGGCCCTGTTGTTAGTGCAAATCCTACGCCTTACAAAGATTTTTTTGATTTTTTTATTCCCACCTGAAAAACAAAATCGGCTGAAGTCGAATATAACGACAAAACAACCGATTATTGTTGTATTCAGTTTGAAATATGTGCGAAAATCAGCGCAAAACCGATTATAAATTCTTAATGCACAATTCTCCGTCTTTTATATAGCCGTACTCTCCGCTCTCGTAAAGCTCGACTTCTTCTCCGGAGATGTGAGTTATTGCTGCGGGGGAGACGAATTTGTCTGTGCGACCGATTGGTGCAAAGCTGTTTTCGTAGGGGATTATGAGGTACAGCCTGAACTCGTCGTTGTTCGCGAGAGATATCTCCACAGTCTC
>USGC01000055.1 GCA_900554095.1 uncultured bacterium | reverse complement strand
GGTACAGCACCCGCGCTTTTAATTAAAAGTCAAATGCTCTACCGACTGAGCTACGAGCCCGTTAACGGAGATGAACTCACATAACGAGGTGATATATAGAGGATAAAAAACACTTAGTCAACATAAAAAATGAAAATTTTGCAAAAAAAATAAAATGTAGTATATTTGTTAATAATTATATGTTATCGTTTTTTCAAATTTAGATGTTTTTAATACAATTGAGGCAGGTAAATTATGGTTAACGCTAATAATTCCGAACAAGAAGGAAAATACGATATTCTGCAGAATGCAGCCGGCGAAATCCTGATTATTATTAAATATCATCAGGGCGGTCCGGAAAATCCGCGCTTTGTTTATGACGGAGGTTCAAGCGCCCTGCTCTATCGCAGTCGTGAAAGCGCTATTATGCTGGATAATATTAACGAAAAGGCCCGCATGCCGCTAAAATCAGTCAGCGAGCTGCTTATTGTTGAGATTGAAGATGATGATGTTGCCCGCGAGTATAAAGTTCCGGTCAGACATATTCAAAATCTGGATAAGTTTATTTAAGATAAAAAGGAACTCAAATGAGTTCCTTTTTTATTAAAAATTTTATATTAAGCTTTATTTATCATAAATTTTAACTTGCTTGAAGATTATCTACAAAATCAAGAGCATGTTTGATGCAGATATCATGGTTATGGTGCTGATGTTCTCCCCAGCGGCCAACACCATATAAATGCTTAGGTTTGAAATAATCTAAAATCGCCGTAATAGCTGCCGTTCTACCGACCAACGGTATCGGATATGCCGCCGGTGTAGTATAATTAAACAAATTACGTCCCTTAAAGGTTACCTTGTTTGCATCAAAACGATTGGCATTAGTTTCCGTAAATACACCATAATTTTTACTGTCTTTTACAAAATTGCTGATATAGAGCTCACGGTGGTGCTGTTGCTCCATTTCCGGACGATACCTCCAATGATAATTGGTCGGATTATCGTCTGTTTCAAACAAAGAAACAACAACCTTGTTATATTTTATTTTATTAATCTGTTCACGAATTGCTTCCGGTCTGCCCATAGCTTCATATAAATCCGGCCACGGTGTTGTATTAATTACGTTTTTTGCTTTATATTCTTCATTGATAACCCAAACTTGCTCATTTTCGTCAAAATGCAATTTAGTTACCTTTGTATTGAATTTAATATTCTGCAATTCATCTTTGGCAATGGCTTCCATGACACGTCCATAGCCACCCGATAATGGATAATACGGGCGATTATGGCACGGATATTTTTCTACATCCTGCTGACGTTCTAAAGAGTAACGCAAAACTTCTTCTACTTCGACACGAGGAATTTTATAAATCCAATCGACATCTAGCTCATCAGGAGTTACGCCCCATAATTTTGTATTATAAGGCAACAAGTAATTATCACAGATCATATCCCCTAATTTCCACCGTATCCATTCTTCGTAATTTTTAGGTTCCGGTTTGCCTAAAGCCTCTCCGTTACGAATAACTGAAATCAAATATTTTATTTGCTTATCGACAGGAAGCTGCCACAAATTTGATTCCAGAGGATAATCTACATCCATTCCCTCAATACTGATTTTAGAAATACGAGGATCTATTTTATACATTTTCTCTTTCGGAAAAGAAGCAAAAATAAAATCTTCTACTTCTTTATATTTGGTCTGGAAAAAATGACCGCCGATATCTACCACATGGCCTTCAACATAAAAACTACGGCAAAGCCCGCCGGCCTCTTTTTCGGCTTCCAATGCCAAAATATTATTAATTCCTTTTTGGCGCATTTTTTTGAGCAAGGTTAACCCGGTAATTCCTGCGCCTAAAATGAGATATTCATACGTCATAGTCGTTTCCTTACTTTTTCTTTATTTTCATGATTGGTAAAAAATTAAATAATTTATATTCTTTGGTTCCATTTACATTAGTTTTTACTTTGAGCAACGGTAAAAAATCAAATAATTTGTAATATTTTATATTATTTTTATCTTTGATTTTTAATAAAGGAAGAATGGAAAACAATTTAGCTGTTATTTGAGAACTCTTAACTTTTACTTCTTTCCACACATTGCTATTTTTCCATTGATTTTGTTTCTCAAGCATTAAATCTAAAAAATCAAAACATTTTTTATAATCAAAATTTTTCAAATTAAGTGAAGTTAAGTAATTCTTCAAGGAATATACAAATAACGGAGTTGGATTTTGTCTTAGCTTGTCATATTCTTCTTTTTTCACTTTTAATGGATAAAATTTTCCATAAAAATATTTTAATATATTGTAAAAATTTTTATTTTCAACAGATGAGGCTCCACCTAATCTAAAGCATAAAAAATTATAAGGAATATAAGAATATTTGAAATCATTTAAAATTAAATCCATTTCAAATTTTAAGTCTGCACAAGGACCATAGACTTTTATATTTCCAAATTTTACCTTATTAAAAATATTCTTTTTAAATATTGCTCCTTCATGATTAAAGGGGATTTCCATCCAAAAATAAGGAACATTATCTGCCTTTTGAAATTTATAACTTTCATCATAATTATAGGGAATAGTCTTAATATCTATCTCCTTATTATTTTTATCAATAAACAAGGTATTTCCAAATACATAGTCAGACTTATTTATTTTCAAGTATTTCATTTGTAGTGCTATTACGTTTTTATCATATAAATAATCATCACTATGTAAAATTACAATGTAGTTACTTTCTGCTTTTGTAATCCCCTTATTCATTGCATCATAAGGACCATTGTCTTTTTCACTATAGTATTTGATATAGCCTTTCTTTTGATATTTATCCAATAGATTTAAAGTGCCGTCAGTTGATTTTCCATCCATTACAATATGTTCTATATTTTTATAAGTTTGATTACGAACAGATTGCAACATCTGTTTAAAATATTTTACCCGTCCTGACTTTACCAAATTGTAGACAACGGTGATTACCGTTACTTTTTCTTCTGCCATAATCTTCTACTCTCTCATAACATTATTTTACTTTTTTAGTTAATATGGGAATAATTGATAATAATTTATATCTTTCACTTCCATTACTCTTTCGTTTGATAGTTATGAGTGGTAATATTCCAAATAATTTATAGCTTTTTCCCCCTTTTTTATTTGTTTTTACTTTGAGAAAAGGAATTCCCAAAAAAGTATATTTAACCATTGACGGAATTGGCAACATTAAATGTTTCTCACTTTTTACTTCTAAAATCGAATTTTCCACTTTGAGTTGTTCAATAATATTTTTCCCCATAATATTGGCACAATTATGATTCTGAGACAAAGTATCCAGCATACTGCTTCCGTAATTATCAATTCCCATTTTCAAACCTGTAAACCCATCTTCGATCCTTTGAGCTATAAAGGCATTCTTTAATCCTTCAATATATGGCGTTTGATTGGCATAAAACCACCATTCGTTAAAATACTTAGCTGTCCGTCCAGAATAAAAATTGTTTTGAGTTCTCCAAGGTTTGTTTGGTGAGAAATGTATCAGATAAGGATGACACCATTCGTTAGCAAAATAATCATCGGACAAATCAGAAAATAACTGTTTAATATAATTTTCTCTTTCGCCTAAGTTGTATCTATTGGGCAAAACTTTGTAATCATCTTCAAAAACCATATTTAATGCATCTTGATGTAAACAATTAAATTCTTTACCATATTTTTTGCCAAGCTTCAGACATTTATCTGTAATATTATTCTTTTGCCATTTGACACAATCGATCAAAATCATCCCTAAATTAAAATACTTATGAGTAAGTGATTTAAAAAGAGGATGGCCTTGTGAAAAGGCAATATCCGGGCAAGCTCCAACTACATATTTATCTAGACTTTCATTATATAAATCTGCAATGTCGTTAACTAAAATTGTGTCACTTTCAATATGAACAACTTTTTTTACGTCAGGAAAAGCTTCAGGAAACAACAACATTGCCCAAGCATCTAACATCCCATAATACCAGACATTTAGCCCTTCAAAGCGTTTTATATCTACTTTTGAAAAAGTTATTGAATTTAAGTTTGAGAACTTATTTTTTAAGGTTGAAAGTTGCCTTTTATCAAAGTCTGACAACCCGCAATCCATAATATAGAAATCGATATTCCTTTGGGTATTGCATAACACGCTAACCATTGTGGTAGCTGTATATCCAACCATATCCCAATTTGTAACCATAAATACAGGTATAATCTCACTCATTAACACTCTCTCTAATTTTAGATTATTTTATTTTTAATGTCAGCAATGGAATAAAATCAAATATTTTATATTTTACTCCTTTTTTATCTGCTTTAATTTTAAGAATAGGAATGCCCCAGAGTTTATACCTTTTTGTAAAACATTTTTGTATTTTTATCTCACTAACATCAATCTTTTTTATTTCTTCCTTTTCTGTACTTCTCGTCAAATTATTTTTAAAATTTGTTACATCTTGAAAAAATTGTTCATAATTAAAATTTTTCAGCTTTAACGAAATCATATACCGCATCAATTTAATAAAAAACAACTCATCAAACTTTCCACCTATATCCCACATATAATTTTGTATAATTTTTTCTTCATCTAATCTTTTATCAAACTTACTATAGAACCACATATACAATTTGGCTAATCGTCTATAGTGAAAATCGTAAAAGGATGTTAAAGTTTTCTGATCATAAGATGCTCCGCCCAGTCTGAAATTCACAATTGTTTTATCTGTATAGACCCCCTTATAATCTTTTAATATTAAATCAATTACAAAACGATAGTCCTCCACTGTATCAAAATCTGTTCGATAATATCCCAATTCCTTTACTACAGAATTTTTAATCATAATCGTAGGATGATTAAATGGCATATAGCGCCAAAATATTTGGGGCTCTGACTTACCTAGAGCATGGAATCCATCTATATTCCAACACTCATGATTGCCAAAAACATAATCTGCTTTATTTTTTGTAATTGTCTGTACCATATTTTCGATTACATCTTCTGATGCATACCAATCATCTGAATTTAGAACTAGTACATATTCTCCTTGAGCCATTTTATGACCTTTATTCATTGCATCAAAAATTCCTTTATCCGGCTCACTTATATATTTTATCCAACCTTTTTTTTCATATTCTTTCAGAACTTCCACCGTGCCATCTGTTGATGCTCCATCTATAACTAGATGTTCAATATTCTTGTAGCTCTGATTATTTACCGATTGAAAATTCTGAATCAAAAAATTCAGTCTCTTATTTTTTATAATATTATAACAAACCGTAATAACTGTTACTTTAGTCTTTTCCATTTTGCAGTTCCTTAAAACTCTCTCCTAAATTTTTATTTTCAATTCATTTAAGCCGAGGATTTGTTTTACTAAACTATTATCCAGCAAAATTTTCTTTGGTCTCTTCTCTGTCCAAATTTTAGTATCATTATCCATTGAAATCGGGATGACCAGATTTTTATCTAAGCCGTATTTATCGGCCAGACGAAGTGCAAATTCATATTTAGAAAGAGCTTCATCCCCGGCAATGTTGACTATCGGATATTGATGTGCTGAAGGGGTTTCCATTAATTTGACCAGTATTTGTGAAACTGTGTCAAAATCTATCATTGAACGCCATGAATCCGTAAAGAATTCCATTGATTTTCCTGCTCGCAGATTGGACACGATATCATCATAAAAATGTTTTTTTACCAATGACAAACTTGGCCCCATCATTACCGGCAATCTGACAATATTATATCCTTTGGCTTCCAACATACGCTCTTCTACCGCCTTATGCCGTGCATAATCATTCATCGGGGTAATTTCATCATGCTCAGTATATGGTATGTCTCTGTCTTCTTTGTATAACATATCTGTCGAAATACCATAAAAGGTGGAAACCTTATCAAAAATATCTAAGAAACGGGCAAAACTTAATATATTTACATTCCAAGCCTGCTTATCTACTTCAGGATTTTTATTGACGTTAAAATATACGGGGAGATATATGACCTTTATATCGTTTTTTTCTTTAAGATATTCTCGTAACTTTTCAACATCTTTTTCTTTGGTTATATCACAATTTTGCCATGACAACCTCGGATTTTGTTCTGTTTCTACATAATTGACATCTGCAGCAACAACATCATCCTTTGTCATAGACAAGATGTTTTTTATGAGATAGCTGCCCAGAAAACCTTTCGCTCCTACTATTAAGTACATGCTTTGTCTCCTTCAGGCCGCATAGATGTCTTTTTGACCGCCGGCTTCCTCTACGCCTTTATCATAAAGCGCTACCATCAGCGTATCCTGTTTGAACTTAAACGAGTGGACGGCATAAGGTTTCAGTACGAAAAAGTCTCCCTCCTTTACCGTTACCGTCTCTTCTCGGCCATCTTTCGTCAGCTGAATTTCTATTTCGCCTTTTATTATGTAAAAGGCTTCTTTATTGTTTTTGTGATAATGTCCTCCGCGGAAAACTCCCGCCTTTGAGCTGGTGACGTTTATCTGTTTCCAACCTTCCCGGCAGAGCTGCGTCAATGCGCCGCGTTCATCGGCAAAACTGAAATCCGGCTTGATGAATTCTATCATATCTTCCATGATTTAAGCCTCTCTGGGAGTTAGGGTTTCGTAACCGTTGTCATTGAGGAGCTTTTCCTTTTGGGCGAGTTTCAAATCTTCGGCAACCATCTCTTTTACCAATGCCGACAAATCATATGTCGGTTTCCAGCCCAGCTGTGTTCTCGCTTTCGTGCTGTCTCCCAGCAACAATTCTACTTCCGCCGGACGGAAAAACTTCGGATCTACTTCTACCAGAACTTTCCCCGTCTTCTTATCTATACCTTTTTCGTTAACTCCTTCGCCTTGCCATGTTATCTCTATGCCAAGCTCTTTGAAGGTCATACTCACAAAGTCTCGGATGGACGTCGTCGTGCCGGTCGCCAATACATAATCTGCCGGCTTATCCTGCTGCAATATCCGCCACATCCCCTCAACGTAGTCTTTCGCATGACCCCAGTCCCGTTTGGCGCTCAGATTGCCCAAATAAAGCTTCTCCTGCATCCCCAGCGCTATCCGCGACGCCGCCATGGTGATCTTTCGCGTGACAAACGTCTCGCCGCGCCGCGGGCTCTCGTGATTAAACAATATCCCGTTCGCCGCAAAAATACCGAAACTTTCACGTTAATTCACGCAAATCCAATAGGAATAAAGTTTTGCTACCGCATAGGGCGAACGCGGATAAAACGGTGTCGTTTCCTTTTGTATCGGTTCTTGTATCAAGCCATAAAGCTCCGAAGTCGATGCCTGATAAAACTTCGTCTTCCGCTCCAGTCCGCAAACCCTTATCGCCTCCAACAGACGCAACGTGCCCAACGCATCCGTGTCCGCCGTGTATTCCGGGCAATCCCATGAGACTTTTACATGCGACTGTGCCGTCAGGTTATAAACCTCGTCCGGCTCTATCTCTTTCATCAGACGGATCAAATTCGAACTGTCCGTCAAATCCCCGTCATGCAGCTTTACCTTTCCTGCCAGATGGTCTATCCGGCCCGTGTTGAACAACGACGAACGGCGCTTTATGCCGTGTACCTCATAGCCCTTATCCAACAGTAACTCTGCCAAATAAGAACCATCCTGTCCCGTTATCCCCGTGATCAGCGCTTTCTTCATCTCTTCTCCTCGCTTACTATATTGATTCCTAAAATTCTCAATGCTCTCCGTCCCTTTCGAGTACGCAATGTAAAAATCCAGTGACGGAGTGCTTTTAATTTTTGCCTTTGCGGAGAATGTCTCCAATTCCAAAGAAGATATGAAAATTTATTATCGACCGCCGTACAGCTCAGCAGTTTGATATATAACTTCCATGGAACGTATAATGTTTGATGTATTTTCTCTGCTTCTTTATATGAGCAATTATAATTCTTTGCTTTAATTGCTATGCTCTCTTGAGCCAGTTGCTCCGGATTGCTTCCGGACAACCCTTCCATACTGAATACAGCATATGATTGAGGTACCCTTACTGAGGTTGCTTTTGATAAAACTGCCCGCAAAATAAAATCGTAATCTGCACAAATCTCAAATTTCAATTCGTGCAAACCTATTTGCCCAAATAAACTTTTCTTAAAAAGCATTCCCTGGTGGCAGCCCGGGATATGATAAAAAACATTTCTCATATCAGTACGTTTTTCGTCTGTACTAATAATGTGCCCCCCCTGTTCATAACTGACCGGCGAATAGGAAAAATCGGCCCCGGTTTGCTGCAGAAGATTCAATGAGACTGAAAGACCTTCGGGAGTGTTCAAGTAATCATCTGAATTAATAAAGCAGACATATTTCCCTAATGCTTTATCAATTCCTTTATTAAAGGCATCATAAATTCCCTTGTCAGGCTCTGAATAAATTTTTATCCAGCCTTTTTTTTCATACGGGGACAAAAATTCCAATGTCCCATCGGTGGAAGCTCCATCTATAATCAGATGCTCATATTTGACATTTTTCTGAGCATGGATACTCTCTAAGCAACGTATAATTTTTTCTTTCCGGCCAGACTTCAATAAATTATATGATGCCGTGATAATACTTATATCAATCGGATCTGACATATATCAGGCTCCTTTTTTCCAGTTATCCAAAATCCAGGAGGAGGAATTGGCTTTGTTTTCGCCGCCGACGCCAAAGGCCAGGCTTACGTTCAATTCCTTGCATATTGCAGATTCAGGAATGTTATCTTTGGTGCGGTCGCGGCCGTTGGCAAAAACCAAATTACAGTCCGCATATTTCTCCCGGGCGCGCCGAATGCCGTCGCTGGCCGAATTGTCATCATCATTAAACGCCAGAACGTCTATTACCCCTTTCAGGTTCTCGCAGATTACCCGACGCGTGTTGTAATTCATAAAGTTCTTGCCCTTCTTGCGGCAAAGCCACGCGTCCGAATTTAACAGCAAAATAACTCCGTCGCTCGCTGCAGCTCCCGCCTTTATCATCTCTATATGCCCCTCATGTATCGGATCAAAACCGCCGCTGACTATGTAATAAGTAGGAGAATTTTTCAGATTTTCGGATTGTGCACCAGTACTCTCAGAATGACGATACATATCAATTTTCCTTCTCTGTCATAACAAAAAACCACCCTAAAGGGCGGCAGAGTTTTAAACGGATATGTAAAGTCAACAGAACGAAACGAATGAAAATTCGTTTCGTCTCTGCGGATGCAGAAAGTTTTCTGTTGTAACAACAGACTTAAGACAGATATCCCTGCCTTATCCTTTACAAGAGCCGTTCAAAGCTCCGAACTTACTGAGTTCTGTTCCTCGGGTTTGTCCCCAGGCTTGGACTCACAATAAAGGAAGGGATTAGAAAGTTCAAGCACTATTTTGAAATTATGCCATAAAATGGAGAAAAGCATACAGACTCAACGCTTAATTGCTTAAATTTTTTATAATTAACTTATGCTTTCAAGTTTTTCAGAGAGCTCCAGCCACAGAGACTCGCTTTCCTCAAGTTTTTGTGCGATCACAGCAAGCTCTTTTTGTTTCCTGACAATTTCGGACGGCGACATGAGATTTTGAAACTGATTTTCGAGATCTTCCTTTTCTTTGTTTAACTGTTCCAATTCTTTTTCCAGTTTTTTCAGGCGGCTTTGCAGCTGTTTTTTTTCCGCACGGCTGTCCTTCTCGGCGGAGGCCGGCACCGACTTTACTGGAGTTTTGGGAGAGGACGGCCGGTCATGCTCC
>USGC01000054.1 GCA_900554095.1 uncultured bacterium | reverse complement strand
GGGGGGGGGCTATATTCGCTGGGATTCCAGCCAAGGTTGTTAAAGACGGCATAAACTGGAGTCGAGCCCATACATGGGATTATAACCCGAATGCATTTATAGAAAATATGAACAAGGAACTAAATAAAAATACATTGTAAAATGGATGTAATTTGCGCTTCTGTTTTTTATAATTTAAGTAAACGGAGGATTTATGAAATACCTTATTATACTAATTATTTTAGCGGCAGTTGCTTATGTCGGTATGAATTTCGATTTTGCAAACTTCAAGCCTAATACAACTAACACTATTAAGCAAGAAAAAACTATTATGAAAGTTAACCAAGGCCGCGAACGCCGCAATCAAGAAATTAACGATGCTTTAAATTTCTAAGGTAACACAATATCTTCCGGCGAAATTTTTACTTCTTTAAAATACCTGGTCAAAACTTCGCCGGGCGGAAATTTTTTAATTAAATTGTCAATAATTTTTGAAGATATAATCCACTCATCTTTTACTGACGAATAAGCAAGATGACAGCGATCATCGTCAAATGATGAACGGAAAATTGACGTCGGAATATTGTATTTTTCAACAAATCCCAAAAATTTATCAAACAATTGCGCACTTGACTTGCTATAACGACAGTCAGATTTTGAACCAACCAATATGCCTTGCAATTCATTATTATTTAAATTTACTTTTGATTTAATAAAATTTGCAATATTTTCAAAATTTGAATTTTGCGATTTTGTCGGGCAAATATGCATTAAAAAAACTTTAGCGCCATCGGTTATCCCAAATGCTGTGCAGTCTTCAACGTCTTCTGTGTAAGCACTGGCAGCCTTTACAGATTCTTTTACTGTCCAAGGGTAGCCTACATAATTTTTTTGAGGCATTGAAATTGCCTTTTCATAAAATCTTTCAACTGTTACGGGGCGTATGTAGGATGTAAATGTAATATTATTGTTCATAATGTCATAAAACATGAACAAGAAAAAAATTGTCTTAAATTAATCCAAGACGAATTTTGTTTAACATCGCAAGCTGATCTGTGCCAGCGCTTGATTGTGCCGCAGAATTAGATGAATCTTGTGAATTTTTCTTGTTGGTATCGTTATCTGCTTTAGCGGACTGAGTTTTTTGGCTTTGCTCAGCAGCTTCAATTTTTTGCAACTTAGCTTTGTCAACAGACTTGTCGCCTGTAGGTTCAACGCCATAAGCCCTCAATTGCCTCATAATTCTTTGGTATTCTGTATCAATAGTGCTGGTGCTTGATGATGCGGCTGCACTCATAGATAATGCATTAATTGACATAAGCTCTTCTCCAATACTTCTTACTTCTATATTTTATATATACCCAAGTATATACTTTTTATAACATTATCATTACATAAAATTAAAAGACCGGTTATTATATACCGGTCTTGCCATATTCCATCCTATCCTTATTTTCCTTACCTTATCCTTAATTTCCAACGGACTGCAATTTTTTACGCAATAAAATTAGTTCCATATCGGCTCGCCCCGTGAAAGAATGACTGTTTCATCATTTCAACTAAGGTTTTGCGAATTACAACTCTGTTGTCAAAGTTCACTTCTTTTATTGCTTTTGCTGTTTCTTTATATGTGTTTTCTATTGAATTTGTGAATAACAAAGTTCTAGCCATCTTTCAAAGCCTCTCTTTTTCTTTATCTCTCGTACTTATATAAAAAATTCCTTTCAAAAATTATTGACTTTTTATATTCAATTTCAATACTTTTTGTTACATTTCGTTACAAAATAAAAAATCGTTAAAGTTTTTATCACTCAATTCCGTAAGCTATTACTGTATTCTTATAAAAAATCAAGGAGATAAAAAGAATGGTAGACGGGATTAATTCAATTCGGCAGACACAAAAAGACATGTCGATTAATTGGAATGAGTGTACAGCAGATGAGATTATAGAATATGAAGGCGAAGGACAGGAAGTTCCAACCGAGTATTTGCGATGGGCTCAGGAAATGGCTAAAATTTCAGGAGCACCCGACGATATAACTTACGAAATGTCAATCTCTAACGAAAATTATTCCATTGAAAACGCGGGTTCGCCTCAAGCAAATGTCGCTGAAGGCTTAAAAAACGGACTTGACGCACAAGGGACAAATCTTTGGGAGCAAGGCGGTATTTTTGCGGATACCAGCAATCAATACAATGATGACATTTCAAATTTACAGGGTGAGATGGAAACAATTCTTGCAAATTCACAAGATGCACTAACGCAAGCACAGGATTCACAACAGGAAACGATTTCGCAAATTCAAGCGCTTCAATCACGCCAGCAAACCTTAAAAAATGATAAAACAAATATGTTTGCGGCACTTCAAGCACAAAGCCTTGACCAGCAAATAAAAGCACTCGCAGACACCGGAATTGAAAATATTAACCAGCTTGCACAAAACATTTATAATGAAACAAACGGCATTGATGCTGCGATTTACACCGCAGACACAGGTTCAGACATCGGCCAAATGACAACTGACATTGGTAAACAATTGGCTCAAATGGCGTCTTTTCAACAAATAGCTTATGCCCAATCCGTTATTAATTCCGGAAATACAGTAACATCAAAAGCAAATGACGGCAAAGCAACTTTTGACAGTACAGCTGATGAAAACACAGTAAACGTATCTAGCGCAAACTCGTTGAAAGATGAAATTTATAAAACCTCAAACACCGCCCCTGCAACTGAAACAGACAATCAGGCCGCCGATGAAAACCAGCAAGGTGAAAACGTTACACAGGACAATTATAAAAACGAAGAAAAAGCTGATACAACAAGAGATGATACTGAATTCACCACAGATCCAAACGAAATTCTGCGGCGAAAAGAAAGACGCGGCTTAATTACCTAAGCGAGTCAACCGCTTTTTGAATATTGCCAGATTTATAGATATAGTTTCCAGCCACAAGAGAGTTTGCACCGTATGATGTGCAAACTTTCGCTGTTTTATCATTTATTCCGCCATCAACCTGGATTATCAAACCTTCAGGCGCAAAAGATTTAATCACAGGGATTTTTTCAGCACAATCGTCCATGAATTTTTGTCCGCCAAACCCGGGCTCAACTGTCATTACAAGAACCAAGTCCAATTCCGGCAAAAACTCTAAAATTTCTTCTGCTTTAGTTTTCGGCTTTATAGACATGCCGGCTTTTACATTGAATGATTTTATGTATTTAATTAAGTCTTTAATTTTGCTTCTTTCAACTGCCTCATAGTGGAAAGTCAATATGTCAGCCCCTGAAAGTGCAAAAGGTTCGATATATTTTTCCGGATTTTCAATCATTAAATGCACATCAAGCGCCAGCCCTGTAACTTTTCGGATTGACTTAACAACCGGCACTCCGATTGTAATATTTGGTACAAAATGACCGTCCATCACATCTACGTGAACCCACTCAGCGCCCGCGGTTTCAATACGTTTTATGTCTTTTTCAAGATTTGCAAAGTCCGCCGATAGAATGGACGGAGAGATAATTATTTTTGACATTTGACAACTCCCAATATTTTACAAGCTTCATAAGCGGCTTTTTGCTCTGCATCTTTTTTAGTTTTTCCTTCGCCGCGCGCAATGACTTCATTTTTGTATGAAACATCTACCGTAAAAGTTTTTTTATGATCAGGCCCGCTCTCACTTACCAATGTATAAACCGGAGTTTCTTTTGTAAGACTTTGAGTGTATTCTTGCAAAAGCGCTTTGGCATTATATTTTTCAAGATTGTTATTGACATCATTTATATATGGAATAAAAGTTTCTTCTATGAATTTTAACAACTCATCAAATTTTCCGTCTAAGTAATACGCGCCAAGAACAGCTTCAAACGCACAGGCTGTAACTGATTCAAGATTTTTTATCCCGTTTTTTACTTCATGAGTACCTGCAATTATTAATTTTGACAGACCGATTTCCCTGGAAATATTTGATAGAGTATGGTCTGATACAATTATTGAGCGGATTTGAGACATCTTGCCTTCAGCATAATCAGGAAACATCTTGTACAATACATCTGATATAGAAAGCTTCAACACGGCATCGCCCAAAAATTCAAGTCTTTCGTAACAGTCGCAGTAACTCATTTCTTTTTCCTGCGTATAGGAAGGGTGAGTTAATGCTTTTACAAAAAGAGAGTTGTCGTTAATTTTAATTTTAAAAATCTCTTCAACTGAATTCATTTAGAAAATACCTTTGACAAAATTCATCACGCTGTGGTAGAAAACATCAGAAAACACAAAGTACTTACAGAAATAATACATTACTGGAATTGCAAAAATAAAGCTGTCAGTTCTATCCAAGAAACCGCCGTGCCCCGGCAAAGTGTCGCCTGAATCTTTTACCCCGGCATCTCTTTTAATCAAGGATTCTGACAAATCGCCAATCTGCCCGAAAGTTGTGCAAAGTATTCCGATAATTAAAGAAATATACCATTCAACATGAATAAATGCGCCGATAACCATTGCGCCAATAACAGCACACATAGCGCCGCCGATTGAACCTTCTATAGTCTTGTTGGGGCTTACAACCGGAGCAAGTTTGTGCTTGCCAAGATGACGTCCTGCGTAATAACATCCGATATCAGTCAACAAAACCGCGGTAAACAACATTACAACAAAACCAAGTCCATCACTGAATTTATCAGATGATAGGTCCCTCAAAAATATCAAGTGCAAAGGCAGCCATCCGCAATAAATAAATCCAAGAATAGTTGTTGCTGCATTTGCAATATAAGGCTGGCGGCCTTTAAATAACACCCACATTATCGAAAGAATTGAAAAACCTGTCAGCGCCATTGACGCAAGATCAAATCTCTGCACATAAGCGATTATGCCAAAAACAGCCTCAGCAAGCCATATAACTTTTAAGCTTGGGTAAAAACCTTTATGTTCAAGGATTTTAACGTATTCTTTAGAAGCGGTAAAAACAAGAACAAACAACATTAACAAGAGCGCAATTCCGCTTTTTATAATGCAAAACATCGCGATTGTGCCCATAATGAAGCCCGTAAGCATTCTTGTTGCGTTCTTGTTCAAACCACCAATTACATCCATTATACAGTTAAAACCTCTTTTTCTTTTTCTGCAACCGCGCCGTCAATAATACCAGTGTATTTATCAGTCAATTTTTGAATTTTATCCTGATTGTCCTTTACAGTATCTTCCGGAAGGTTTTCTGATTTTTCAAGTTTTTTCAAATCATCAGTCATATCGCGTCTAACATTACGGACTGCAACTTTCGCGTCTTCACCGAGTTTTTTAACATCTTTAACGATTTCTTTGCGTCGCTCTTCAGTCAAAGGAGGAAATGCAAGTCTTATGCAAATACCGTCGCTGTTTGGTGTAATACCGATTTCTGCTTTGATAATTGCTTTTTCAATTTCTTTCAAAATAGTTTTGTCATATGGAGAAATTACAAGAGTAGTGCCGTCTTGTACTGTTACTTGAGACATTTGTCTCAAAGGTGTCGGAACTCCATAGTAATCAACCAAAACTTTGTCTAAGATTAACGGATTTGCGCGGCCTGAACGGATTGAGCCGAATTCACGCTTCAATGATGCGATAGCTTTTTCCATTTTTTCTTCGCCGAATAAAAATAATTCTTCTAAACTTTCTGACATTTTAACCTCATTTCAATTTTATCTATAAACTTATATAAGTACCGATTTCTTCACTGTTTAATATTTTCAAAATACCACCCTGAGCAAGGAAATCAAATACTATTATAGGAATATTATTTTGTTTGCACAATGCACAGGCAGAGGTATCCATTACTTTTAGACCATTTTTGATAATATCATCGTAAGAAATTTTTTCTAACTTTTTGGCATTAGGATTTGTACGCGGATCGTCTGTGTAAACGCCATCAACGCCGTTTTTCGCCATAAGCATTGCCTCAGCATTAATTTCCGATGCTCTTAGTGCTGCTGCTGTATCGGTTGTAAAGAAAGGATTTCCCGTTCCTGCGGCAAAAATTACAACACGGCCTTTTTCTAAGTGTCGAATTGCGCGGTGGCGGATATAAGGTTCTGCAACCTGATTTATGGCCAAGGCACTCTGCACTCTGCAAGGTACTTCAATTTGATTTAAAGCACTCTGAAGCGCGATTGCATTCATGACAGTTGCGAGCATACCCACATAATCGCCGGAAGCCTGATCCATTCCAAGTTTAGCACTATTTTTCATTCCGCGGAAAATATTACCGCCGCCAACAACAACGGCAATTTCTGCACCGGCTTCGCGTGCAGCCTTAATCTCTGAGGCTATCATTTTGACCGGCTTTTGGTCTATGCCAAACTGCTGATCGCCCAGTAATGCTTCTCCGCTTATTTTTAGTAAAATTCTTTTATACTTTAAATCTGACTTTTCCATCTTTCCCCTTTTTTATTCTATTTAATATTAACTTAAACCAAAAATCTTGTAAAGATGTCTGCAATGTTTTAGTTTTCAACAATTATTAAGAATTATTAACTTAAAATATACCCGCAAACTATTGATATATAAGCATTTCAAAAATTAGTATATATTTTATAGATAAAATTTAGCACTTTTTTAGATACAAAATTGTTTATAATAGTATAAGAGGATTTTACCAGCACAAGCAAAAGGAGAATATATGGCTCGAGTATTAATTTCTATGCCCGAAGAATTTTTATCAAAAATCGACCAGGTCGCAGAAGGTGAAAACCGTTCAAGAAGTGAGCTTATCAGAGAGGCTCTCAGAACCTACATCCACAAACAAAAAATTCGAGAATCCAGCACTGCTTTAAACAATGCCAATATTCTTGAAGAATTGCTGGAATAAAACATTACGGGTATCAGATTTGGGATTTAAACGGACAACCGAAATGTTGTCCGTTTTTGTGTAAATAAGTCGTTTTTTAATTTTATTTTTCTTTTTTGCCGCCAATGCATAAATATGTGCCAAGTCCCAAAACAGCAGCACCTACTGCACCAAAAATAAGTGCGGTTTTCCCTTGAATACTTTTAGCGGCTTTTTTAAATGCTTCTACATAAGCATCATTGCTGTTGATAAATTCTTTTTTATCACTGTCCCAAAACTCTTCAAACAAAACCTTTGCTATATTTTTGCTTGCAAGATCCTCTTTAGTCTTTGCTGTCGCTTTTATTTCTTCAAGCGTTTTACCTGAAAACTGTCTTTTCAACGACTCTTTTACCGCTATTTGAACATCTTCAATGCAGCCGGCATCTACAAGATCTGTAAAAAATTTTTTGTCTGCATCCACGCCTAAAATTTCTGGCACGTCTTGCGCAACTCCTAAACTTTGTTTTATTAAATCTACGTCATTCCCTAAACCTTTGATTGCGTAATTGTAAAACACATCTATATATTCTTCAACTGTTTTTGTATTTTCGAGCGCACGCTTGGCAGCTTTTTGCACTTCCAATACAGCCTCTTGTTCTGCCGGAAGCTTAATTTTTTCCATATTTTCAACGGCCTTTTTTATAAACGCATCAGTCGGAGCACCGTCTTTTAAAAGCGGTTTTGAATACCATCCTGCCTAGCCGCCTGCTGCACCTCCGGCAATCCCGGCCCCACAGAAGTATAAACCCGCGTTACGCCCTGAATTGTCCACTTTATCTACAGACATAACTTTTTCCTTTCTTCATTTTACCTACACAATTAATTAAACTGCAAATGGCGGAAAAAGTTGCTATATCTGCATCCTATCCTATCCTATCCTATCCTATCCTATCAAAGAGTATATCAAGGTTTTAGCCTATTTTAAATTCATTTTTACAATTCGTTACATTTTGATTTTATAAATATTTCTTCATATTTACGCAAATTTTCCCTTGATGTTTTTTTATAAATAGTGTATTATTAAAACAAAATAGGTAGTGTGTATGGTAAATGATTACGTAATGCCGCAGAAGGCTCAGTTAACACAGATTAAAACCGAAAATATTACAAAGCCGCTTCCGGATTTGAAAAATATCGAAACCTCCAAGGCTGTTGCCATTGGAATGTGGCTGAGCGAATGGATAAAAGAGGATTTAGACGCAAAAAAAATTCAAATCTCCAACCTTCTGCCCTCCAAAGCAGAGTTGGCGCTTATGCTCGGTGTAAGCGTCGGAACTATTCAAAACGCATTGAGATACCTCGAAGATTTAGGCTGCATAGAATCAAAACAGTGTATAGGCACAATGATTAAAGCCCAAAACGAACTGCCTAAAGTTAGAAAATTAACATCTAAAAGAGAAATAGCTGTATTAGAGATTAAAAAATTTATTAAACTAAATAAATTTAAACCAGGTGAAAATCTTCCGTCTTCAAGAACAATTGCAAAAGCCATCGGCTGCTCGCCAAACACTACACGATTAGCGCTTTCCAACCTTTGCGCCTCAGGTATTGTTGAACATAAATTCAAAAACTCAAACGATGCCGGATGGGTTTTGAAAACATTGAAATTTAAAACTGATAAATCCGAAGCTTCTCACAAAACCCTTGTCGCTAAAGTAGAAAATGATTTGAAAGAATATATCAACGAAAATCTTCAAATAGGTAGCAAGCTTCCAGCTCACGCTGAATTGTCCGATAAATTAAAAGTTAGCATAAAGACGATACATGATGCGCTAAAATCTTTGACTGATGAAGGCATACTGCTTCCGCGCAGGGGACGCTACGGAACATCAGTCATAAAAATGCCTTATGACAAAACAAACACAAAAGCTGAAACTTCAATTTTCGCCTCAGCAAAAGACACGGCATTTTATTATTACGAAAAAACGCAAAACCATATTAAGCGTATGATTGCAGAAAATTACGAAATCGGCGCAAAACTTCCATCAATTATGGCACTTTCAAAAGAGATGGATTTGAGCCCTAATACAATCCGCAAAGCTTTTCAGAATTTAGCACAAGAGGGTTATCTGACTTTTTCGCGCGGACGTTATGGCGGCACTTTTGTAATTGATATTCCGGAAACAGCCTCTCAAACATTTAAATGGCTCGCTGTTAATCCGAAATATGCCCAGAATTACAAAAATTAACCTAACTGCGTGAATTATTTATAAATATCCTCAAGTGTAACGAATGCATCGTTGTAATTTTCGGGTCTAATACAACTAAGTATTGATGTTGGGTCAAAAATCAGTTGGCCGGAAGACTGCTTGATAATGGACAAACCAAAAACATCTTTACCAACTTTGTTAGGGCCTTTTTTGCCATTTATATCAAGCAAAAATTGTGCAGCTTGAAAATTACCGGTATTATTGCCATAAGGGATTATAATAGCACCGTCGGCAACAACATAAACTGTGCTTTTAGTATTCACAGTATCCACAGAAAAGCCTCCACATTCGTTATATGTCGTATACGCATATTCAGGAATGCAGCCATCCGACAAAGCATTTCCTTCACAAGTTTTTATCAGCTTTAGATTTTTCGCAAATTTTTTATAAAATTCTTTACAGTCATCAAAAATAGCTTCAACAGAATCATCGCCAGAATAGTAACACTGCGGATTTCCATCGTAATCAAGAGATGTTTTTAAAAGGTTTTGACTAAATATTGAATACTGTTTTTTAAACTGATTTTTTAAAACAATCAACTCAAATTTGTTAATTAAAGCCGGCAAAGTCATAGCAGCAACTATACCGATTATGCCGAGTGTAATAAGAACTTCTGCCAATGTAAAACCTTTTTTCATACTGACCTCACGCTTGCTAAACTTATTATTCATTGCGCGAGCGAGCAGAAGCTGTAGCCGGCTTGCGGAAGCGCAAGACGGCGGAACGCTGTTTAACGCGAGTGAGTAAGATATAACATTATTTTGGTCAGTTTGCAAGGGGGTTAATTTTTTTCCTTTAAGCGGT
>USGC01000053.1 GCA_900554095.1 uncultured bacterium | reverse complement strand
GTTTCGTATTTTAATTGCGCGATGCGTTTTGTTACGTTTTTAGAGTAATCCGGACACCAGACGCCTTCTATTTCAGAAAGTTTCTTAACCCTTTCTGCACGCGGTAAGCCTTTTGTTGCCACCAATACTTCACAAACTTCCAGAATACTGTCTTCGCCGTCGCCAACCAAAAATCCGTCAATGAAATCAGCCACCGGCAAAGGATTGTAAGCGCAAGGCCCGCCTGCAAGAATAATCGGGTCATCGTCGCTTCTTTCTGAATTTTTATATGGAATTCCGGCCATCTCAAGCATTTTCAAAATCGTCGGATACGCAAGTTCATATTGGATTGAAAAACCAACAGCGTCAAAATCTTTTATCGGGCGTTTGCTTTCAAGCGCGTAAAGCGGTTCTGGTTTAAAATCTGCTTCCGGCGCATAAACTCTGTCTGCCATAAATCCTTGCTGTTTGTTTACCTGCTCGTACAAAACTCTTAAACCTAAATTGCTTATGCCTATTTCGTATTTATCCGGAAATGCAAACGCAAAACGAAGGCTGGCCTTGTCAAAAGGTTTGTTGTAAGAGAGAAATTCTCCGCCAACATACTGGTAAGGTTTTGTACAATTATATAAACTTTCGTGATATTTTCTAAAAAAACAATTCATAATATTTTCCGCTATTTAATCAGGCCAAATCATCAGGGAAATATTTATCAATTTCGATGATTGTGCCGTCTAGTGTGTTATCTTCAAATGATTTAAGAAATTTAAATAAATCACCGTTTGGTACGTCGTAGTTGTAAAGAGCTGTTTCACCGTTATGTTCTTTCATTACCCTGACAATGTAATGGCAGCTTTGTGCATATTGCTTAAGATGCTCTGGATTAAATTTATTTCCATTGTGATCTTTGTTGAGTTTAACATAATTAAATCCGGCATAAAATTTTACTTTCTCATTAGTAACCGGAGGAAGTTCTTTATTATGTCTTGAAAAAATATTTGTTACTTTACGGTTGATTTCATCACTCATAATTACAATTAAACAATATTTCTAAAAGTCATGTCTAATTTATTAAGAAAAACTAAGAAATAGAATTTTCATCGCTATTCTGTTCAATGTATTCAATAATATCAAGCGCAAGCTGGCGTTGAATTTCCTCAGGCGCGTGCTTCAAGTACTCCATTGCGTGTGAAACCCTGATGTTTTTGTCATACCAGCGGCGCATTATGTAATTGTATTGCTCATCAAGCGACATTTCAAAATCCATGTCCTTAAGTTTGTCAATTACATAATCCGCACAAACAGTCTGTAAATTTTCTTCAGCACCTTCCCACAAGGAAACGGCTCTACTCATTGTTACGTCGACATCATACCAGCGTTTAAATTTCATACATAAACTCCTATATTATCTTAATATTTTGTTTTATTTTAACATAAATTTGTCAAAATTGTAATAGGTTGTATAATAAAATTATGAAAAAACGAATTGCATTACTTTTATTATCTGTTTTTTTGTTAAACCCGGCTGTGATGGCGGCTCCGGTGTTTGAGGGACATGCTGAAAAAAGCGAACAGTATAAAGAACTGGAAAAAGATCTTTTTACCGGAGAAGTTGAGCATCTTGAGCGCAAAGACGTTATACATATGACAGTATCGCAGGTTCTTGACGGCAGTATAAACATGGAAGGTGATGAATTTTTTGCTGAAGTTGTAAACGACGTTTCCGGCGATAAAGGCGTGATTATTCCAAAAGGTACAATTGCGCATGGTAAGATTACGCAATCTAGCGATGCAAAGCGTCTGGGGCGTTCTGCCTGGATGGCACTGGACTTTGATTATCTTATTACCCCTGACGGCCGCGAAATTCCTATTGAAGGCAAAATGTCAACAAAACTTCACCCAATGGTTGAGACTACCAAAATTGTGGCGCAAGATGTGGGTTATACTGTTGCAGGCGGTGCTGTTGGCGGCTTTTTAGCACTTAATTGGCTTGGACTTGAGGCTGCTATTGCTTCACAAGGCTATACTATCGCAGGCGGTGCCGCTGTAGGCGGTGCAATTGGACTTGGCATGGCGCTTATGCGCAAAGGAAATGAGGTTTTAATTGCGCCGGGCGATGAAATTAAAGTTAAAATCAATACAACAGTTCCTCTGCCTGTATACAAAGATAAGGCTCTTATGCAGCATGAACTTTTTTACCCCGGGCTTGACATTTCAATCAGCGACATCCGGCATGAAGAAGATCCTTTTGGAGAACTGAATACAATAACAATTACCGTGATGATTTCTAATATGTCAGACAAAGCTTTTTCCGGGCTTGATTTGGCGCTTGTAAATGATTATAATTCTGTTTTCAGACCGTCAATTTTTGGCGATACAAAGATGATGTTTAAACAAATTAACCCGGGCGACAGAACAGTTGGACGAATTTCCTTTGCAGTTGATAATATTAACCGCAAATTCTGGCTGACATTCTACGATAGGCGCAACGGCAAGGCTGTTTCAAAAATCTCCCTTGACAATGCTTACAAAAACGTTCCTGAAAAATCAAAGAAGAAAAACCTTCGGGCGCGTTCTAAAAAAACAAATTTTAAAAAAGAAGAAGATTTGTTTGATATATAGCTTGTAAAAATAAATAATTTGTGTTACGCTGTTAGTAATAAGTAGTTAGTAAAGAAAAGTGAGGCAAAAATGACTTGCGGAAAACTCGAAATTGATATTTTAAATTCAATATGGGATTTAACTTCAGAAAGTGAAGATAAAGACATATCAATACAAGATGTGGTAGACGACTTAGCGTCTAATGGCGTTGAGCGTGCTTACACCACAATTAAAACAGTAATGGACAGATTGACCGTAAAAAGCATTCTTGTCAGATATAAAGTGGGGAAAAAATTCTTTTACCGTGCAGCAATGAGCAAGCGCGAAATGGCTCAGGAAGCGCTTGATATTGCGGTTGAAAGATATTTTGACGGAGATTATGCAAAAATGCTGCGTTTTATTGAAAATGAATGCAGCGGATTATTGGTGTAATGACAAAAGAAGAGAAGCTTCTGGTCTCAGAACTTGTGAAGAAATCACTTCTCGGGTATATCCCTGTGCGCGAGGCGCTTTTGAACTTTCCGCCGGATAGCGATGACAAAAGTGTTCAGGCGGCTTTCCATGCGCTTGTTCACTTTGAAGCCGACGAGGATTTGCGAAAACGCGACATTTTGTACAAAGAAGAACAAGATGAATATCTTGAATTAATTTATAGTATTCTTGCAAATGGAGAAGATTTGCCGGATAATATTATCAGAAATTACGAAAAATACTACAAAGAAGCAGACATTCCGCATGCAAAGAATTCACGCGGTTTTGTTAAAAGCTTTTTGAGGTTTTTAAATATAGAGTAAAGGAGAGATTATGAAAAAACTACTAGCAGTTGCAGCAATAATGCTACTTGCGGGCTCTTGCGCGTTTGCATTTGGCGGTAAAAAAGGCAATGATACCCTTGAACTTGTGCCTGTGATGAATTACAAAACAGAACAGCAAAACAGAGTTTGGGTTGGTACATTTCAGCTTGTATGGAATGATTTGATGGATTACATAGTAAAAGGCCCGGTGGTGTTTGAAAACGAAAAATCCCCGCTTGCTAAACAATTAAATAAACAAAAATTCAAAGCGGAAATGCTTAATGAAAACTCATATTATAAAGCATATGGCGTGATTTCTCCGGAATTGAAAACTCAAATTGAAACCGGTATTAAAGAAAAATTTAACGAGACAAGCGATATTTTAAACTCTCTTGACTGGAACCCGGGGCCTGAAAAATACCTGGTTTATGCGATGCTGAAAAAGGATTTCAAATTTATAACAGCTTTTGATAAGCTTAAACCGGGAAGATTTGGTAACTCTCGCGCTAAAGTAGAGTATTTCGGCATTGACAAGAATTCAGACGAAATACTTGATAAAACCGTGCACGTCTTGTTTTACAACTCTGTAGACGACTTTGCGATTTCAATTAACACACAAACCGATGATATCCTTTATTTGTACCGAACCTCTGATGACAAGCCGTTTGACAAGCTTTACAGTGATATGAACATGAAAAAAGCAGGCTATACAGGGTTCCGTGCGTTTAACGAAAAAGACGTTCTGAAAGTTCCTAACCTAAGCCTTTTTAAAGAACAATCATACCCGCAGCTCTGCAACAAACCTATTAAAAATACAAAAATGATGATATCAGACGCATTGCAAACGGTTGATTTCAAAATGGATAACGAGGGAGTAAAACTCAAAAGCGAAGCCGCAATTGCAACTGTAATGTCTGCAATGCCGGTTTTTGAAAAGCCTCAGCCTCGTAAATTCTATCTGGACGATACGTTCGTGTTGTTCTTGCAGGAGGGCGGCAAAAAACTCCCATACTTTGCGCTTCGCGTAGATGATGTGGAATTTGTAAACAAGACAGGAAGAAAATAACAACAGATAAGGCGCCCGCAGGGCGCCTATTTTTTTATTACATAAATAATATTATTTACCCTTCTTCCAAAGGGAGAGGGAGTAGGAGTTGGCGAGCGGAAGCGAGCCTTACTCCTGCGGGTGAGGGGGCAGTTCTTTCTTCTTTTTTGTCCCGCTAAAGAGGGGCGGTTGTGTTCATTTCTTTTCTTTTTGTTGCTAGCAAAAAGAAAAGAAACGAACCAAAGAAAAGAAAAAGTCGCCTCCATTTACTGGCTCTAAAGCTTGAGATTAAGCTCGCAAACTCGCTAGATGTCTACTACACTTCTTTCAGCATCTTTTTAACGCGACGCTCAGACAGTGCTCGCTCACCGTCCTCAAGCTTAAGTGCCAGTAGCTGTTTTTTTTTATTCTAATAATATTATTTATGTAAAGTTCAAAATATCTGTCCTCAGAAGTGCGAGCTGTTGGTCTTTGCTATCTAGAGTGCGTTTAAATTCAAGCTTAAAGTTTAGATTGACTTGTCTAAACAGGCGTAATATAATTGTTTTATGGCAAAAGTAAAATCAAAATGGGTTTGTACAGAATGCGGGTATGAAACCGCGGGTTACTTGGGCAAATGCCCGGAATGCGGCGCTTGGGGTACTTTAGTTGAAGAAGTGCAATTCGCTTCAACTCCGCAAAATGCTGCCGTTGCTTCAATTCTTAACGATATTAAGCCGTCGCCTTTAAAAGATATTCATATAGGCGACGAGGTCCGCGTAAGTACAAATATCTCAGAATTTGACAGAATTCTTGGCGGCGGACTTGTCCAAGGCTCACTTATTCTCGTTGCAGGCGACCCCGGTATAGGAAAATCCACAATACTTTTGCAAACCGGCGGCGAGCTTTGCAAAAAAGATAAAAAAGTGCTTTATATTTCAGCCGAAGAAAGCGCAAGCCAGTTAAAGCTCCGTGCACAGCGATTAAATATCAATTCTGATAATCTTTTTGTTTATCCGCAAACTAACATGGAGAAAATTAAATCCGAAATAGACGCAATTTCACCTGATGTTGTGGTTGTTGATAGTATTCAGGCGATATATTCAGCCAATGTAGCAAGCTCTGCCGGAAGTGTTTCGCAGATTAGAGAGTGCTGCAATATTCTGATGCACATAGCCAAAAATCAGAATATAACAGTAATTGTGATTGGTCATGTTACAAAAGAAGGGAGTATTGCCGGCCCGAAAGTTCTGGAACATATGGTTGACACAGTAATTTCTTTTGAGGGCGACAAGTACAAGTCTTACAGAATGCTTAGAGCGATGAAAAACCGCTTTGGAAATACTTCTGAAGTCGGGATTTTTGAAATGCACTCAAATGGTTTGCAGGAAGTTAAAAATCCGAATGAGCTATTCTTAAATGAGCGTTCTCAGCTTTCAGTGCCAGGAAGTGCGATTATCGTAACAAATGAAGGAACACGGCCTCTTTTGGTTGAAATTCAGGCTTTAGTGGGTTCGACGCCTTATCCTGCACCGCGCCGCGTTACAAACGGTGTTGACACCAGCCGATTGCTTCAAATTCTTGCAGTACTTGAAAAACGCGTTGGGCTAAATTTATCAAAACAAGATGTTTATATAAACGTTATGGGCGGAATTGAAGTTGATGAGCCGAGTGCTGATCTAGGTATAGCACTTGCTGTTGCGACTTGCGCGCGCGATGTGGTTGTCGACAGCCAGACTGTAATTATCGGTGAAATCGGGCTTTCCGGTGAAATCCACCCCGTAAGCAACATTGAAAAGCGCTTAAATGAAGCTGTAATGTCAGGTTTTAAAAAGGCAATTATTCCTTATGCAAATAAAGTTAATAACCCAAAAATCGAAATAGTTCCGGTTAAACGTCTTATAGATGCTATTGGAGCCTGTGTTTCTGCGCATTAGTGTTAGGAAAAAGTTTCAACGCCTTTTGTATCTTTTACAATAAAGGGTCTTACAAACCCCAAGTCCCATACATAGAGGCCAGAAGCCCGGCAGCCATTGTGCTTTTAAATAATTTTGGATATTTTGATTTGTCGACTAGGTCGCCCAAAGTTACAAGTGTTGTGCCGTGTGGGTAATTTTGAATGGGAATATGGACTATCTTCATTGTAATAATCTATCTTGTGAGGTCGCATCTAAGTGTAAATAAAAAGACCGGCATATTGCCAGCCTTTTATTTTGCTCTCAATTCTTACACAAATGCAGTGTACTTACTTTACTACTGCAAGTTTGGCCTTGATACCTGCGTCTGCGTTGATTTCGCGCGCATTAGCCATCGCCATAGAACGGCGTTTTCTCGCTCCTCTTAATATAAATTCCACACTGTCGCATACGTTACACGAAGGTGTTACTATTTTTTTTAACATTTTCTGTTCTCCGATTGTTGTACTTACATTTTTAGTATCGGTACGCAGGAAATAAAACTTTAAAAATCCGGCAAATATCTTTACAAAGTTTAATAAATGATTTATAATGTGGTTAAAGAGTTAAAAAGTTAATAAGTTAAAAGGAGGCAAAAGGCATGAAAAATCAACAATCTCTGGAGGGGGGGTTAACGCCGCGACAATTCCGATTATCCCTTAAAGGCTTTACTTTAGCAGAAGTTCTGATAACTTTGGGGATAATCGGAATTGTCGCGGCGTTAACACTGCCGACGGTAATCCAACACCATAAAAAACAAGAGGCAACTGCAAGGTTGAAGAAGTTTGTAAGTACTATGGAGCAGGCTATCAGTCTTTCAGAATTGAACAACGGCCCGGCTCTTGATTGGCAGCTTAGCGGTGAGCCCCTTAAGGATGAAGATGGCAATGAGGATCTTCAAAAACAAAGTGAGGAAATTAATACCGTTTATAACAGGTATTTTAAAAAATATCTAAAAACCGTTAAGATTGATGAGAATTATCGTTTTCTGTCCCAAGGTGATAACGTATTTACGCGAGCTGCTTTGATGGTATATTTTGCCGACGGATCTGCTGCAAGATTTTTCAATGGTGTTTGTATTGATATTTTATACGATGTTAACGGGGATAAAAATCCTAACGTATATGGGCGGGATCAATTTACATTTTTGTTATGTCGCAGAGATAAAGCAAGTTTACTCCACCGAAACAGTCCAAATAAAGCCTTTGGTTCGTTTTATGCCATTAATTCTACAGCTCGGGGCCGTCTTATAGATTATTGTAAAGAAAATAAGTATCATTGCTCGGCACTTTTAGAGTATGACAACTGGGAATTCAAAGACGATTATCCGTACAAATTATAAATTAACCTTTTTTTAATATTTCAAAAGAGCTAATCACTTGATTAGTTTTTTTGTTGATGATATAAATTACATGTTATAAGTTTACAGAATAAGAAGTAGTAAAAACTTATGGGTAAAACAAAAGTTGCAATTAACGGCTTCGGCAGAATCGGCCGCAACACATTAAGAGCCGCTATCAGAGAAGGTATTTTTGATGAATTAGATTACGTAGCAATCAATGACCCTGGTTTAACACCGGCAAATGCTGCTCACGTTTTCAAATATGACTCAGTTATGGGCAAATTCGACGGAACTGTTGAAGTTGCTGAAGACGGACTTATCATCAATGGACACAAAATTAAATTCTTTGCAGAAAAAGATCCTGCAAATCTTCCTTGGAAAGACCTTGGAGTTGAAGTTGTTATTGAATCTACAGGATTCTACACAGATGCTACTAAAGCTCATGCTCACATCGATGCTGGTGCTAAAAAAGTTATCATCTCAGCTCCGGCTAAAAACGAAGACAAAACTATCGTTCTCGGCGTTAACGAAAACGAATATGATCCTGAAAAACACAATGTTATTTCAATGGCATCTTGTACAACAAACTGCTTAGCTCCAGTTGCTAAAGTTTTGGATGAAAAATTCGGTATCGTTAAAGGTTTGATGACAACAGTTCACTCTTACACAGGCGACCAAAGAATTCTCGACGCAGGCCACAAAGATCCTCGCAGAGCTCGTGCTGGTGCTTTGAACATTGTTCCTACAACTACAGGTGCAGCTAAAGCTGTTGCTTTAGTTCTTCCTCAATTGAAAGGTAAATTGAATGGTTTTGCTATGAGAGTTCCGACTCCGGATGTTTCAGTTGTTGACGTTGTTGTTGAAACTGCAAAACCGGTTACAGCAGAAGCTGTTAATGCTGCTTTAAAAGAAGCTGCTGATGGACACGTTCTTTGCTACTCAGAAGAACCACTTGTATCTTCTGACTACATTGGATCATCTCAATCTTCAACTGTTGACGCTGCTTTGACAATGACAATGGGCGACAACATGGTTAAAGTTGTTTCTTGGTATGACAACGAAATGGGTTACTCAACTCGTTTGGCTGAAACAACAAAATTAGTTGCTTCTAAATTATAATTCTACTAATAGATAATAATTTTAAAAACAAGTCTGAATTTTCAGGCTTGTTTTTTTTTTTTTGCTTATTGCTTGAGTTGGTAAGTATTTATTACACTTATGGATAATGTAAAAATTAAAACAATATTGAATAATATGCATAAAAGGAGGAAATTATGCATATTTTAAGAATTATAACTTTTATCTTGGTAATAATTGGTGCCTTAAATTGGGGGCTTGTCGGGGCCTTTGGGCTTGACTTAGTCGCACTGATATTTGGCGATATGACAGTGTTATCACGAATTGTATATATTTTAGTTGGCTTAAGCGCGATTATATATTTTATTCTTGAATACAAATATATTTTTAATAGAGATTAAATGAGAACCCCTCTTTATTTAGAGGGGATTCTTATTCTTTATTACACTTAAAGTGATGATGCCGGTGGCTACCAAGGATAGTCGTCTTTGATTTCCCAGCCGTCAACCATAATTAGTCCGGCACAAAAAAAGCCGTTTTGATTTATGTTGCAGGCCCTGACATTTCCACCAGCATTTTTAAACCAATCTCTATCAAATCCTTGTGAACCTTGAAGCTCGTTTACAAATCCGACACCGGCAGGGGCAAAACCTGTGTGGTGTTGGATAGTGAAGGCAAAGACGTCTCGTCCATACTGATTAGGTTTTTTAAAACCATTTATGTCAACAATTATGTTAACAGCAGCTACTAATTTGTTATCTACGTCATAGGCTCCTATTAAGTCTGTTGCTAAAATCATTGTACCATCCGCTAAAACAATTTTAGGGTTATTATTTTTTACTTCCCCATAGGCATCACAATTGTTACCATTCAAACATTTATAGTGTATGTCAGCAGGAAAATTATCCGGTTGATATTCTTTAATAATTTTCAGGTAAGGCTTTAAATAAGTATTGGTAAAAACCTCCATATTATTATTCCCGCCAATCTCAAAATCCCAATATTTAACCTCTCCGTTTTGCAATTCAGAAAGCTTAATTGCCTGCTGCATAGTAGAGTAGAATTTTTTTAAATGCGTTGCGGTTTGTTTTTTCTGATAATTAGTAATAAGAGTAGGCAATGTCATAGCTGCAACAATTCCGATTATACCCAAGGTAATTAGGACTTCAGCTAATGTGAAGGCTTGTTTGGCCCCCCCCC